>CBFGQE010000007.1:0-19147 GCA_965650815.1 uncultured bacterium | reverse complement strand
GGGCCGTTCCGGACGGCGTTCAACCGATCGCCCGTCCCACGCGGAGGCACACGGGAGGCACCCATGAAAACACCGAGGGAGATCATCCAGGATCACGCGTTCTTCTTCGGCCTGGAACCCGCGCATCTGGACATGATCGCCGAATGTGCCAGCGGGCTGGACCTGGACACCGACCATGTCCTCTTCCGCGAAGGCGAGCCGGCCAACGCGTTCTATCTCATCGAGCAAGGACGCGTCGCCGTGGAGGCCCACGTGCCCGGCGATGGCAACGTCCTCGTGCAGGTCCTCGGCCCCGGCGACGTGCTCGGGTGGTCGTGGCTCTTCCCGCCGTTCTCGTGGCACTTCCAGGCTCGCACCCTGGAACCGGTGCGAGCGGTCAAGCTGGATGGCGGACATCTCCTGGGGCTGGCGGAAAAAAACAAGGAGTTCGGCTACCGCTTGATGAAGCGGGTCGCCCGCGTGGTCATCCAGCGCCTCCAGTCCACGCGGAAAAAAATGTTGGCCTCGGACGTTGCCGCCCATCCGTAGCCTGAAGGCTTTCCGGAAAGGTCCCCTATGCCCGTAAGCCCCTCCATCGAGCAACGCCTCCGCGAACCCGCCGGCGATTCTCAGGCCACGGCCCGGCCGTCGATGCCCGCCCGCTTCATCCGATGGTTCTCCGGGATCGGCATGGACGATGTGCCGCTCGTGGGAGGAAAGAACGCCTCGCTGGGGGAAATGTTCCGCGAACTGGCGGGCCAAGGCGTCAAGGTGCCGAACGGATTCGCCGTCACCGCCGACGCCTACCGCCATTTCCTGCGCGCCACGGGCTTGGACCGGACGATCCGGGAGGCCCTCGACGGGCTCGACACCCGCGACACGGACAACCTGCGGCAACGCGGCGCCCGGATACGCCATGCCATGCTGGCCGCGGACCTGCCGAAGGAGATCGAGGAGGAGATCGTCGCCGCCTATGACGCCCTCTGCGGACAGCGGCGGCACCCCGCCGACGTGGCGGTGCGCAGCAGCGCCACCGCCGAAGACCTCCCGGACGCGTCGTTCGCCGGGCAGCAGGAGACCTACCTCAATGTCTGCGGCCACCCGGCCTTGCTCGAATCCTGCCGCCGCAGCTTCGCCTCGCTCTTCACCGACCGCGCGATCTCCTACCGGGCCGACAAGGGCTTCGACCACTTCAAGGTCGCGCTCTCCATCGGGGTGCAGCTCATGGTGCGGTCCGACCTGGCCGCCAGCGGGGTCATGTTCACGATCGACACCGAGACGGGTTTCCGCGACGCGGTGCTGGTCAACGCGGCCTATGGGCTCGGCGAAAACGCCGTGCAGGGCTCGGTCAATCCCGACGAATACTGCGTCTTCAAGCCCACCTTGAGAACCGGCCATCGGCCCATCCTCCGGAAAATCGTCGGCTCGAAGGAATTCAAGCTCATCTACGACATCGGCGGCGGGAAGATGGTAAAGAACGTGCCCGTGCCGGACGCCGACCGCGCGAAGTTCGCCATCGACGACGACGAGATCCTGCAGCTCGCGCGCTGGGCCTGCATCATCGAGGACCACTACTCCGCCAAGCGGGGCCGCTCCATGCCGATGGACATCGAGTGGGCCAAGGACGGCCATATCGGCGAGCTCTTCATCCTCCAGGCCAGACCGGAGACCGTGCAGTCGCGCAAACCGCCCGAGGCGGTCGAATCCTTCAAGCTGAAGAAACGCGGGACCGTGCTCGTGACCGGCCGCGGCGTCGGCGAGAAGATCGCGACCGGCCCGGTCCGGAGCATCCCGAGCGCGCGGTTCATCGGCGACTTCAAGGAGGGCGAGGTGCTGGTCACGGACAAGACCGACCCCGACTGGGAACCGATCATGAAGAAGGCCGCCGCCATCGTCACCAACCGGGGCGGCCGGACCTGCCATGCCGCCATCGTCAGCCGGGAGCTGGGCGTGCCCGCCATCGTCGGCACGGAACACGGCACGGAGATCCTGGGGAACGGCCGCATGGTGACGGTGAGCTGCGCCGAGGGGGACACGGGCTTCGTCTATGACGGCCGGTTGGACTTCACCGTGCAACGCACGAAGCTGGCGGACCTCGCGCGGCCCCGCACCAGGGTGATGATGAACGTCGGCAATCCGGAGGAGGCGTTCTCCCTCTCCTTCATCCCGAACGACGGCGTCGGTCTCGCGCGCGAGGAGTTCATCATCTCGAACTCCATCAAGGCGCATCCGCTGGCCCTGTTGAATTTCGAGCGACTGGAGCCGGGGCCGGTGAGGCGCCAGATCGAGGCGCTGACCGCGGGCTACACGGACAAGGCGCAGTTCTTCGTCGATCGGCTGGCGCAGGGCGTGGCCATGATCGCGGCCGCGTTCCATCCCAAGGACGTGATCGTCCGCCTGAGCGACTTCAAGACCAACGAATACGCCAATCTCATCGGCGGCGCGCCGTATGAACCGGCGGAGGAGAACCCGATGCTCGGGTTCCGCGGCGCCTCGCGCTACTACAACCCCCGCTATCAGGAGGGATTCGCCCTGGAGTGCCGCGCCATGAAGAAGGTCCGCGACGAGATGGGCCTCACGAACCTCAAGCTGATGATCCCCTTCTGCCGCACGGTCGAGGAAGGCCGGCGCGTCCAGGCCGAGATGGCGAAGCACGGTCTCGGACGCGGCGAAAACGGCCTGGAGATCTACGTCATGTGCGAGATTCCCAGCAACGTCGTCCTCGCCGAGGAGTTCGCCGAAATCTTCGACGGCTTCAGCATCGGCTCCAACGACCTCACCCAGCTCATCCTCGGCGTGGACCGCGACAGCGAGATCGTGGCGTCCATCTTCGACGAACGGAACGCCGCGGTGAAGCAGATGATCGCCCGGGTCATCGCCGTCTGCCGCGCCAAGGGCCGCAAGATCGGCATCTGCGGCCAGGCGCCGAGCGACTATCCCGACTTCGCCCGGTTCCTCGTCGAACAGGGCATCGACAGCATCTCGCTCAATCCCGACACGGTGCTCAAGACCACGGTCGCGATCCTCGACCAGGAGAAAGCCGCGCGGAAGTGAGCCCCCCATGACCACCACCGAACAGGTCCGGCCCGACTGGGCGCATGACGTGTCCGGCGGAACATGCGGGCATCCGCTGGACGCGCTGTTCGCCCCGCGATCCGTGGCGATCATCGGGGCCTCGGAGAAGCCCGGCAGCGTGGGCCGGGCGTTGATCGAGAACCTCAAGCCGTTCGGGGGCGCGACGTTCCCGGTCAATCCCCGCCACGCCGAAATCCTCGGGCTGAAGGCCTACCCGGACCTCGCGGCGGTGCCGGAGCGGGTGGATCTGGCCGTCATCGCGACCCCCGCGCCGCAGGTGCCCGGCATCGTCCGCCAATGCGTCGATCACGGGGCGCGATCCGCGGTCGTCATTTCGGCCGGATTCAGGGAATGCGGCGCGGCGGGCATCGGGCGCGAACACGAGGTGTTGGCCGAGGCGCGGCGGGGAAAGCTCCGGCTTCTGGGCCCCAATTGCCTCGGCGTGATGGTGCCGCGCCTGCGCTTCAACGCGACGTTCGCGGAGGGCCTGGCGAAGCCCGGCGGGGTCGCCTTTCTCAGCCAGAGCGGCGCGCTCTGTTCCGCCGTGCTGGACTGGAGCCTTCGCGAGAACGTCGGCTTCAGCGCGTTCGTGTCGCTGGGGGCGATGATCGACGTGGGATGGGGCGATCTCATCGGCTGGCTCGGGGATGATCCGCACACGAAGAGCATCGTCTGCTACATGGAATCCGTCGGCGATGCCCGGGCCTTCCTCTCGGCGGCCCGCCAGGTCGCTCCGGCCAAGCCCGTCATCGTCCTGAAGGTCGGCCACACCGAAGCCGCCGCCAGGGCGGCCGCGTCGCATACGGGGGCCCTCACCGGCAGCGATTCCGTGCTCGACGCCGCGTTCCGCCGCGCCGCCGTCCTGCGCGTGGACACCATCGAGGAGCTGTTCGACATGACCGAGCTGCTCTCGAAGCAGCCGCTCCCGGGCGGCCCCCGGCTGGCCATCGTCACCAACGCAGGCGGCCCCGGCGCCTTGGCGACCGACTCGCTGGTGACAAACGGCGGCGGACTCGCGCCGCTGTCGCCGGAGACGCTTTCGACCCTCGACGCGCTGCTGCCCGCACACTGGAGCCACGGCAATCCGATCGATCTGTTGGGCGACGCCGACGCGACCCGCTTTGGCCGGGCGGTCGAACTGGCCTTGAACGACCCGAATGCTGACGGAGCCCTGGTCATCCTCACGCCCCAGGCGATGACCGATCCCAGAGGCGCGGCCGATGCCCTGAAGCCGTTCGCCCGGTCCAGGGGAAAGCCGATCCTCGCCAGTTGGATGGGCGGCGCGGCGGTGGATTCCGGGAGGGAGGCGCTGAACGCCGCCGGCATTCCGACCTTCGACCATCCCGACGCGGCCGCGCGCGCGTTCGCCCTCATGTGGCGCTACAGCGACAACCTGCGCCTGCTCCACGAGACACCCGTCTCGCTGCCTTCGACCGAGGCCCACGGGATCGACCGAAAAGCGGCCGAGCGGCAGATCCACACCGTTCGCGGTTCCGGACGCACCCTCCTGACCGAGGCCGAATCGAAACATCTGCTGGAAACCTACGGCATTCCCGTCAACCCGACCCGGATCGCCTGCACCGAGGACGCCGCCGTGGAACAGGCGGAACAGCTCGGTTTCCCGGTCGTCGTCAAATTGTTGTCCGAAACCCTGACCCACAAGAGCGAGGTCGGCGGTGTGCGGCTGGATCTCCGGGATGCCGCGGATGTTCGCCACGCTTGGCGGCAGATTTCCGAAGCGGTTTCCGAGCGGGCCGGTGCCGGACATTTCGGGGGCGTCACGGTCCAGCGGATGATCCAACGGGACGGGCACGAGCTGATCCTAGGCAGCAGCGTCGATCCGCAGTTCGGGCCCGTGATCCTCTTCGGGGCGGGCGGGAGACTGGTCGAGGTCTTCAAGGACACCGCGCTCGGTCTTCCCCCGCTGAACGCCACCCTCGCTCGCCGCCTGATGGAACGGACCCGTGTCTTCGCCGCGCTCCAAGGCATCCGGGGAAACAACGGCGCGGATCTCGAAGCGCTCGCCGACCTGCTCGTCCGCTTCAGCCGTCTCGTCGTGGAACAGCCCTGGATCGCGGAGATCGACATCAATCCGGTGCTGGCTTCACCGGACCTCTTGCTGGCGCTGGACGCGCGGGTCGTGCTCCATCCTCCGGACAGCCGCGAGGAGCTTCTGCCTCGCCCCGCCATCCGTCCCTATCCCTCGCAATACACCGTGCCCTTCCGGCTCATGGACGGCTCGAAAGCGGTCTTGCGCCCGATCCGGCCGGAAGACGAGCCGCTCCTCGTGGAGTTCCACCGGACCCTCTCCGACCGCAGCGTCTATCTGCGCTACTTCGGTCCGATGAAGCTCGCCCAACGGATCGCCCATGAACGCCTCGCGCGGCTCTGCTTCATCGACTACGACCGCGAAATGGCCCTGGTCGTCGAGCGGCGCGACCCGGAGACCGGGCATCCGGAAATCCTCGGCGTGGGGCGCCTGAGCAGGCTTCACCGCGCGAACGAGGCCGAATTCGCCCTCCTCGTCTCCGACCAATGGCAGGGCCACGGCCTCGGATCGCACCTTCTCCATGCGCTGGTGCGCGTCGCCCGCGACGAGAAGCTGGACCGCGTCGTGGCGACGATCCTCCCCGACAACCAAGCGATGCTATCCGTCGCCCGCAAGGCCGGGTTCGTCCTCCGGCGGGAACCCGGGGTCGGCGAATATCTCGCGGAGATCGTCCCATGAATCCGTCGGCCGCCATGAGACCGGACGTTGCAGTTGCGGCCGTCGGCCTCTCCGGTCCTCAACGGGAACCGCACGGCCGAGTCGCCCCCGACATCGCCTCGTTCTATCACTTGCGGAACCCTCCGGCCGCGGGCACCGCCTGCAACGGAACGGCCTGTTTTCTTGCGCGCCACTTGGACCCCGCGCTTGCGGCCAGGGCGGACCGGCAACATCCCCGCCTGTATTGTCTCGGCCAGTGTTTCGCAGGTCCGGCCGTTGTCGGAATGGCGTCGCGTCCGAAGGTCGAGGTCCGTTCCTCCCGCCCCGTCGTTCTCGCGCGGCTCGCCACGGGCGGCGCCCGCTCGTTGGAGTCGTATGAACGGAAGGGCGGCTATCGGGCGCTGGAGAGCGCCCTGCGTCGGTCGCCCGACGATCTGATCGAGACCCTGGAAACCTCGGCGCTCCGGGGAAGGGGCGGCGCTGGATTCCCGGTCGGGCGAAAATGGCGTTCCGCCTCCAACCAACCCGACGCCCGGAGATTCATCGTCGCCAACGCCGACGAAGGAGATCCCGGCGCTTTCATCGACCGTTTCCTGCTCGAAGACGATCCGCATTCCGTCATCGAAGGAATGCTCCTCGCGGCCCACGCGGTCGGTGCCACGCAGGGCTGGATCTACCTGCGCGGCGAATATCCGGCGGCGAAGCCCGTGCTCGAAACGGCCCTTGCGGAACTGCGTGGGACCGGACGGCTCGGCCCGGACGCGCTCGGCAAAGGACGCCCGTTCGACATCGAAATCCATGTCGGTGGCGGCGGCTACGTATGCGGCGAGGAGACGGCGCTGATCCGTTCGCTCGAGGGTCGGCGGCCGGAAGTGACGGCTCGTCCACCCCATCCGGCCGAGCGGGGGCTTTTCGGTCATCCGACGGTGGTCAACAACGTGGAGACGTTGGCCACCGTCCCCTGGATCGTGGCCAATGGCGGCGAAGCCTACCGCCGGATCGGTTTCTCGCGGAGCCGAGGAACAAAGGTCGTCTCGCTCAATTCCCTGTTCCGGCGGCCGGGGCTGTATGAGGTCGATTTCGGCGTCACCCTCCGCCATGTCGTCGAAGAGCTGGGCGGCGGACTGCGGGACGCTGAGCCGGTCAAGGGAGTCATCGTCGGAGGCCCGCTCGCGGGCATCGTCGCGCCGGCGCAGCTCGACACGCCCTTCGGGTTCGAGGAGCTGCGCGCCATCGGGGCGGAGGTAGGGCACGGCGGAGTGATGGCCTTCGACCGCCACGTTTCGATCGTCGCCCTGATGCGCCATGTGTTCGCCTTCGCCGCCGCCGAGTCCTGCGGGAAATGCACTCCGTGCAGGCTCGGCAGCCGCCAGGTCGAAAGGACGCTTTCCCGCGTCCTTTCGCAGGGCGCGGCGAGCCGCCGGGAGGAAGGGGAAATCGAAGCGGTCGTCTCCGCGCTGAAGCTGACCAGCCTGTGTGGACTGGGCACGGGACTCGCGGAATTCGCCCAATCCGCCCTGCGCCACTATGGAAAGGAGCTGGAGCCGTGCTTCCGGTGACCATCAACGGGCAAGGCCACGAGTTCGCAAAGGGCACCACCATCTTCGAGGCGTGTCGTCGGGTGGGCATCGATCTGCCGGCGCTTTGCCACGACGACCGTCTTCATCCGACCGGCGGCTGTCGTCTCTGCGTCGTGGAGGTGGCGGGACAGGACAGGCTCGCCACGGCCTGCACCACGGCGTTGACGGAAGGAATGGACATCCGAACCCACTCGCCGCTCGTCGAGGGATCAAGACGAACCCTGCTGGAGCTGCTGGCCCGGAACTATCCGGCGGAATGCATCGAGAGGTTTCCCGAAAAACCCTTCCATCGCCTGCTGCGGAAATACCAGATCACCCCCGATGCCGGATGCTCCGCCTCCGTCCGAGCGGACGATGCGCCCGATGCGCCTGTCCCGGACCTCGATCCAGTGTTCTGCGACGATGCCCACCCGTATCTCAGGGCGGACTTTTCGCGCTGCATCGCCTGCTTCCGGTGCGTGCGCATCTGCGACGAGCTGCAGGGACAGTTCGTCTGGCGGGCGTGGAACCGGGGCGACCGGACCCGCATCCGTCCCGGCACGGCCCCTTCGTTGCTCGCGAGCGACTGCGTCAGTTGCGGCGCCTGCGCGGACACCTGCCCCACGGGCGCGATCGAAGATTGGTCCGTTGTCCGGCACGGCTTTCCGGAACGGTGGACCCGCACCACCTGTCCCTACTGCGGCGTCGGCTGCGAGATGCTCGTGGGCACCCGCGACGACCGCATCGTGCAGGTGAAACCCGTCGTCGATTCCCCCGTGAACAAGGGCCATCTCTGCGCCAAGGGCCGCTATGCCTTCGGCTTCGCCCACGCCGCCGACCGCGTGACCGATCCGATGATCCGCGACAACGGCGAGTGGCGGAAGGTGTCGTGGACGGAGGCCGTCTCGTTCGTCGCCGATCGGCTGGCCCGGATCGTCGAACGCCACGGGCCCGACAGCATCGGTCTCCTCGGCTCGTCTCGCGGCACGAACGAGGAGAACTACCTCGTCCAGAAGTTTGCCCGCGTCGTTCTGGGCACGAACAACATCGACTGCTGCGCCCGGGTCTGCCACGCGCCCACCGCCACGGCGATGAGCGCCATGCTCGGCACCGGCGCGGCGACCAACTCCTTCGACGACATCGAACACGCCTCGGCCTTCCTGGTCTGCGGCAGCAACCCGTCCGAAAACCATCCCGTCGTCGGAGCCCGGATCAAACAGGCCGTGCTCCGCGGGGCGAAGCTGATCGTCATCGACCCGCGCCGCACCGAGCTGGCCCGCATGGCGGACTTCCACCTGCCCCTCCGGCCCGGAACCAACGTCCCGCTGCTCAACGCCATCGCCTGCACCATTGTGGAAGAGGATCTCTTCGACGCCGCCGCCATCGGGGAGCGCGTCTCCGAATGGGATGGATTTCGCGGGTTCATCCGCGCGTTCACTCCGGAGAAGGTCGCCGCGATCTGTGGCGTGGACGCGGCATTGATCCGTGGGGCCGCCCGTCTCTTCGCCACGGTCCGGCCTGCGATGTGCTTCCACGGCCTCGGTCTGACGGAGCACACCCAGGGGACCGACGGGGTGGCGTGTCTGGTGAACCTCGCCTTGCTCACGGGCAACTTCGGCAGGCCCGGCTCCGGCGTGAACCCGTTGCGCGGACAGAACAACGTCCAGGGCTCCGCCCACATGGGATGCGAACCGGGACACCTCACCGGCTACACGCCTCTCGACCAGGGACGCGGCCTCTTCGAATCGGTCTGGCAGTCTCCGCTCCCGCGCAGGGCCGGCCTCGACCTGATGCAGATGATGGACGCCGCCGCCGAGCGGCGGCTCAAGGCGCTCTGGGCCGTTGGCTACGACATCGCGCTCACCAATCCCGACGCCACCTCCACCGGACAGGCTCTGGGAAAGGTCGATCTCGTCATCGTGCAGGACCTGTTCCTCAACGAACTGGCCAAGGGCTTCGGCCATGTTTTCCTGCCGGCGTGCTCTTCGTTCGAGAAGGACGGCACCTTCATGAACTCCGAGCGCCGCGTTCAACGCGTGCGGAAGGCCATCGAGCCGATCGGACATTCTAAACCCGACTGGGAGATCATCCGGGATGTGGCGCGGCAGATGGGCTTCAGGGCGCAATTCGCCTTCCAGTCGCCCGAGGAAATCTGGAACGAGGTCCGCGCGGTGTGGAGCGCGGGCGCCGGCATCGCCTATTCCCGTCTCGAACACGGCGGCCTGCAGTGGCCCTGTCCAACCCCGGCCCATCCCGGCACGGCGATCCTCCACGCGAACCGCTTCTCCAACGGTCCGCGTGCGCCCCTCGCGCGCGTGCAGTTCACGCCCACCACGGAGACGGCCACCGCGGACCATCCGTTCCTCCTCACCACGGGCCGGTCCCTCTACCAGTTCAACGCCGGCACGATGACCCGGCGCACGCCGAACGCCGGACTGCGCCCCGCCGACATGCTGGACGTCGCGCCGGCCGACGCCGCGCGTCTGGGGCTGCGCGACGGCGACCGTGTGCGGGTCCGCAGCCGCCACGGCGAAACCACGTTGCCGGTGAAGGTGGCCGACGGCGTGAGAGCGGGGGAACTCTTCGCCACGTTCCACGGGACCGATGCGTTCCTGAACACCCTCACCGGACCATGCCGCGACCGCCTCGCCCACACCCCCGAATACAAGGTCGTCGCCGTGAACATCGAGAAGACCGCCTCGTCGGAGCCCGGACGCTTCAAGGGAGGTTGAACCATGTCCGCCCCTTTTGGCTTCGACTGCTACTCGCCCAAGGAGATCGCCGAACGGGTGGAAAGCACCGGCGTCACCAAGGCGAACATGTCGCTGGCCTCGATCGCCGCGCTCGGGACCTTGGCCGGGGGATTCATCGGGCTGGGCGCGATGTTCTTCACCCTCGTCATCAGCGACACGGGGCTAGGGTTCGCGCTGGCCCGGGTGCTGGGCGGCGTCGCGTTTTCGCTCGGGCTGATCCTCGTGGTGGTCGCGGGAGCCGAACTGTTCACGGGCAACAACCTCCTGGTGATGGCCTGGGGCTCGCGCCGCATCACCACCGCCCGGCTGCTGCGAAACCTCGCGGTCGCCTATGTCTCGAACCTTTTCGGAGCCGTGGCGCTTGCCGGATTGGTGGCGCTCTCCGGGCACGGAGGGATGAACGACGGCTCGGTTGCCCGGACCGCCGTCGCCGTGGCCGCCGCCAAGTGCTCGCTGCCGTTCGGCGAAGCGTTCTTCAAGGCGGTGCTCTGCAACATGCTGGTCTGCCTCGCCGTGTGGATCGCCATGGCCGGCCGCTCCGTCGCCGACAAGATCCTCGCGATCGTCTTCCCCGTCGCCGCATTCGTCGCCTGTGGATTCGAACACAGCGTCGCCAACATGTATTTCATCCCGCTCGGCATCTTCCTCCGGCCCGAGGCCACGGCGGACTCCTCCGCCGTGCTCGCGCACCTCGATTGGGCCGGTTTCGCCCGGAACCTGCTTCCCGTCACCCTGGGCAACGTGTTCGGCGGCGCGGGGCTCGTTGGTTTTGTCCATTGGGTGATCTACCGGCGCGAAGCGCGGCCTCCGGCCGCCAGCACGGCACCGTGAAGAGATCCATCACCGCAGCAGAGCCGGGGCTTTGGCCAGCGTGCAGACCGGGCCGGAGTTGGCGGGAGTCCGGAACGCACAAGATCGAAGCGGTGCGGCGCGAGCCGTTCGGTCCGTTCCCGGACATCCTGTTCAACCTCGCGCTTTCGTGCGACGCGGCCATTCAGGCACCGATCAGAGGCGCTCGCCCGTCTCCACGGAGCAATCGGCACGGGAAGTCCGCCTGCAGACGGGCCAAGGCCTGAAGCGCGCGGACCACTGTTTGTTCCAGGCTGCCGGAAGCGTGCACGACCGCATGCCGGGCCGCAGGCAACTCGTCAGGCCGTTCGTAGAGCCGCGTGAGGGCTGCGAAGTCTTCGAGCCGGGCGTCGGAGATCTCGTCCGGCGCGGATTCGCGGGCGCGCAGGATTTGTCTGATGGCGGCACCGCTGGTCCGGACCTCGAGGAAACGCCACGCGATGCCGCGTCCGCCCAGACGCCTGGCCAGCAATTCACGGTGCCGACGACGGGCGAAGGTGGCATCGAGGATGATGCTGTGGCCTTTCCGCGCCTCCGCTTCCACCGTGGCGAGCAGGCGACGGTAGGTCCGTTCCGTCGCGGCCGCCGAGTAGAGCCGTTTCCTCGCGACGGGGCCGGCGCGCTCGTGGAGGGGAAATCCGGCCATCTCCTTGCGGATGCGGTCGGAGGAACGCGCTTCCCAGCCGAGTTCCGCGCCCAGGCCGTGGGCCAGCGTGCTCTTGCCGGAGGCGATGCGGCCCATCACGACGAGCGCGACGGGCCGCGAACCGGTGACCGCGTATTGCAACGCGAGCCGGAAGTAGCGCCGGGCGCGTTCGGCGCAGGCCGCGCGCTCTTCCTCCGGGGCGGCGGGGGCGACGCTGTGCAGGCTTTCGACCTTCCCCCGGACAAAGGCCCGGTAGCATTTGTAGAAGTCCATCAGATGCGGCATGCCCTCGTCGTGGAGCGCGGAGGCCATCTGGCGCACGAAGCGCTGCGCGAGGTCGGGCCGGCCCTCGTGGTCGAGATCCATTGCGAGAAAGGCCACGTCGTTGGCCACGTCCACGTAGCGGAAGCGGTCGTTGAATTCGATGCAGTCGTAGATGTGCAACGCTCGGGACGTGATGTGGATGTGCTCCAGGTGCAGGTCGCCGTGGCAATCCCGGATCCATTTTCCGCGGACCCGCGAGGCGAACAGCGCGGCGTGCCGTTTGAAGAACCGGTCGGTGTAGAACCGGATGGTCTCGAACGCCGCGCGGGAGAGCGTCTTTCCGATGAAGTCCTGCGCCTGGCGGAAGTTCTCGTCGGTGCTGATGCGCAGGCGATCGACCCGACCCCAGGCCTCGATCTCCTCGGTCGGATGCTGGGCCAGGTAGAACCGCTTGAGGACATGCACCAGCCGGTTGAGATCGCCGGGCGCCACCTCGTTCCGTCTGACAAGCCGGTCGAGAAAATGGCGCTCGGAAAGCCGCCGCATCTTCACGGCGTATTCCACCACCTCGTCTCCCGCGCCGAACGTGTGGCGTCCATCCTTCATCGAGATGGGCGCGACGCCCAGGTAGATGCCCGGCGACAGGCGCCGGTTGAGCGCGACCTCGCGCTCACAGAAGCGCCGCCGCTTCTCCAGGGTGGAAAAGTCGAGGAAGCCGAAGCTGACCGGTTTCTTCACCTTGAAGACGAACGGAGGCGCGATGAACGCCAGGGACGCATGCGTCTGCACCAGCCGGACGGTGCGGGGCCGGTGCGGGTAGGACGCGGGATCCATCAGGAATCTCGTGAGCTGTTCCCTTGTCTCCATGTCTGAAGCGGTCGGCCTGTTTTTCACCGTGACCAAGCCCGCCGTCCCTTGGCGCAAGAACGAGATTCGATCCGCGACAGGCCGTTGAAGCCACGAGGCCGGCGACCACCCGGGAAATGCCGCCGAGAGATCATCGGTCGGGATGAAGCCGCCAAATCGGCGCCGGCCTTGGCCGGGACGGATCATTGCGTGAGGCCGACGCAGGCGAGGATGCGGGCGCGTTGGCATTGGTCGTCGGGGCAAATCCCGGCCGGACGAGTTCGTGGGTCGCCGGAGCCACGGGTGCGCTGCGGGCAAAGGCCGTCCGCGCCGCGCCAAAAGAGCGGCACGTGGACCTGTCGGCGGCTTGGGAGGAAGACATCGGGAACGGACGGCCCGACATCGTCACATACCCGCCGCCGCAGCGGGTCCGATCCGACGTGGTGGCTCCATCGGTCATAGGCCGGTCGGAAACGTCTCCTCGACTTCGTCCGCCCTCCACACGCCGGAGGATTCGAGCGGCTCGACTCCTCGCGTGTGGTCGAAGTGCAGCACGGCGTCGAACTGGTCGGGCAGGCGCGCGGAAAAGTAATGGCTCACCATCTCCGTTTCCGGTCGGTAGATGACGCCGATGGCCCTCTCCAACCGCTGGCAGCGCAGGTTGAACGCGACTTCCGGATGTTTGCCGAACTCCAGCCAGAACCGGGCATAGCCGGCGTCGTGGAACAGAGCCTCGTAGCTCCCCGTCGCCGCGGGGCGAACCCGTCGGCGCAGCGCGGGCGCGTCCCATTCCCTCGCCGCCGTCACGGTGCCGCTGTGCGTCGTGAAACCGACCGCCACGGCATCGTGGCCGAACTTCTCCCGGACCAGCTGGCCCAGGTTCAGCTCGCCCCGCTCCGACATCTGCGTCGCGCGGGCGTCCCCGAGATGCGTGTTGTGCGCCCACACGGCGACCTTGACCGGTTTGAGGAACTGCTCCAGATGCGCCACAAGGCCTTCGAGCGTCTGCATCATGTGCCGGTCTCGCAGATTCCAGGACGACACCTCGCCGCGGAACATCGTCCGGTAGTATCGTTCCGCGTTCCGGACCACGGAGGCGTTCTGCTCAGCGCAGAAGAACTCGTCGGCCGCGACGCGTCCGTCGCGCCGCAGATACTCGGTTTCGCGCCTGCGAAGCTCGACCAGTTCCGCCACCACGTCCTTCTCGCAGCCCGGTTGGAGCCCCAGTCCGGTGGCGAGGCCATAGGTTTGCGTGTTGCGGTCGAAATGGTCGAAGCAAGCGTAGCGCTGTCGAGCGAGCCGCGCCGCCGCCGGGTCCATCTTTTCCAGATACGCCAGCACGGCATCGATGGACGCGTGCAGGCTGTAGAGATCGAGACCGTAGAAGCCCGCCTTGCGTTCGTCGTCCGGTTGTTGGTCGTTGTGTTCCCGGAGCCAGCCCACGAAATCCAGCACGTCGGCGTTGCGCCACATCCATTGTGGAAACCGCTTGAAGCCACCGAGCGCCTCGGCGGCGTCCGCGTCCTGGCCCACGCCCCGGACATGGCGGTTGACCCGATAGGCGTCGGGCCAGTCCGCCTCCGCGACGATGGCGCAAAATCCCTTCTCGCGGACCAGCCGCTTCGTGATCTCCGCCCGCGCCCGGTAGAACTCGTGGGTTCCGTGCGTCGCCTCGCCCAGAAGCACGAAGCGTGCGTCTCCCACGAGATCCAGCAGCGGATCGTAGTCGCCGGCGGATCCGTTCAAGGAGACGGCCGCTTCACGGACGAGCTTTGCCAGCGGATTCATCGTCCCGGCGGGTGGCGGGTTGGAGGGACTTTCCCAGCAGTTCGCGAACTTCCTCGTCCTCGGTCTGCGAGAAATCGACATACCATTGGCCGACTCCGACGAAGTCGGCGGGCGTCATCACCGCGACCAGTTCATCCGCGACCGGCCGCAGCTCGCCCGCGGTGGACAAGGCCACCGTGGGGGCCGCCATGACGATGCGGGAGGCCTTGAGCCGCCGCAGGGCTTCAACCGCGGCCCGCATCGTCGAGCCGGTCGCGATGCCGTCGTCCACGAGGATGATGGTTCGGCCCTGCACTTCGGGGGCTGGACGGGTGCCACGATAGGTCCGGTCGCGCCGGTTCAGTTCTTGAACCTCGCGGGCGGTCACGGCGTCGATGATTTCGTCCGGAATCCCCAAACCCACGACCACGTCCTTGTTCAGCACCCGCGTTCCTCCGCTGGCGATGGCTCCCATGGCGAGCTCCTCGTGCCCCGGCACGCCCAGCTTCCGGACGACAAACACGTCCAACGGGAGATTCAATGCCCGCGCCACCGCGTAGCCGACCGGCACGCCGCCTCGCGGCAGGGCCAACACCAGGACGTCGGGCCGGTTCGCGTATCGAGACAGCCGCCTCGCCAACAACTGGCCGGCCTCGATCCGGTTCTGGAATGGCATCGTCATGGAAGCCCTGCTCATCGCGCTTTCAAGTATCGCCCGAACCAGGCCACGGCTTGCCGGGCCACTTCCTCCAGCGCCCCCGGTTCCTCGAACAGGTGTCCGGCCCGTGGCACGATGGACAGCTTCTTCCTGCAGCGGAGTTTCGCGAACGCATCCCGGTTCATCTGCAGCACGGCGTCGTCGCGCTCTCCGACGAGAAGCAGCGTGGCCGCCTCCACGCGCGGAAGGCAGTGGTTCGCCAGGTCGGGACGTCCGCCGCGCACGACCACCGCGTCCACGGCCGGCCCGAGCTCCGCCGCCGCGACCAGTGCCGCCGCGCCCCCGGTGCTCGCCCCGAAATAGCCGAAACCCAGGTGGTCTCCGACCGGCTGTCGCGCCACCCAACGCGTGGCCGCAACCAGGCGTTCGGAAAGCAGGTCGATGTCGAACCGCAGGTTTCCCGTTTCCGCTTCGAGCGCTTCCTCCTCGCGGCTCAAAAGGTCGAACAGCAATGTGCCGATGCCGGACTCGCGCAAGGTGCGGGCGACCTGCTGGTTTCGGGGGCTGTGCCGGCTGCTGCCGCTGCCATGCGCGAACAGGACCATTCCCGTCGCGCCCGGAGGAACGTGCCAGTCCCCGTCCAATGTCACCCCACCGGCGTCGATTCTCACGAATCGAGCCGCCGGCTTGACGTGTCCGGTTCCAGGTTCCACGCCCATGTTGAAATGTTTATCCCGGTCGCCGGCACGTATCCGCCCATCGCTTGGCAAATGGGCTCCATCGCTTGTTGGTCGGAACTCGCCAATTCCTCGCTGCTACGCCTCCGGCAGGGCAAACGGATCGCGATGCGCCTTGGGCTTTTCAGCCATCCGCCTTCCGCCAGGTGGACCGGATTCGCCTCGACCCGAAGTCTGATGCGCCCCTTCGGCTGCGGCACCGCGTCGGGCAGAGGTTCTGCTTGGCCGTGGTGGTTCAGGTTGGGTGAGACGTCATGGAGCCGCCACAGGATGAATCGGCGCGCGCGCCAGGCTGGTCCCACGGCCAATGATGGGACGGTGCTCCTCACTGGTGACGGCCCTTGGTAGAAGTCCCATTGACGGGCAGCGGGCGGATCCGTGCGAGTTGCCCCGGATTCCCAGAGCAACGCCTTGCTGGCACTTGGCTTGTGGAGAATCCGAAATCCTTGCAGACGCGCAGTTGGAGTTGGAGGCGAGGGCCGGAATCGAACCGGCGATGCAGCTTTTGCAGAGCCGTGCCTTACCACTTGGCTACCCCGCCTTCCGTAACTGCGTCGCGAGACATTAGGGCTCCCGCGCTTCGGTTCAAGCGGAAGTTTCCGCGCCCGCGCCTGTTCCCTTCTTTTGCCCTCCGCTCCGGCATCCGCCGCTCCTTCTTGGGCAGCGGGCGGGCCGCGACCGTGGCTTGCCTTCGGCCCGCCGCGACCGTTTGAATCCGCCGCATGTCGATCCAACATTCTCGCCGTGCCTTTCTCGCCCTGCTGACCGCCGCCGTGCCCGCGCTCTGGGTCGGTTGTTCCAGCACGCCGGAACCGCCCCGCATCGACACCTTCAACCGCACCACGCCGCTCCGCGTCGCCTGCGTGGGCGACAGCATCACCTTCGGCGCGGGCGTGGAGGAACGGGAGGCGAACAACTATCCGCGCCAGCTCGGACTGCTGCTGGGCGACAAGTTCGAGGTGCGCAACTTCGGCGTCAGTGGCGCCACGCTGCTCAAGAACGGCGACCATCCGTGGTGGAAGACTGACGCCTTCAAGGACGCCACCGCCTACGCGCCCGAGCTGGTCCTGATCAAGCTCGGCACCAACGACACCAAGCCGCAGAACTGGCAGGCGCACGGCAAGGAGTTCGTGGACGACATGGTCGCGCTCGTCGAACACTTCCAGAAGCTGCCCTCCAAGCCGCAGGTCTGGCTGATCCTCCCCGTGCCCGTTTACAAGGACCAGTGGGGCATCAACGAGAAGGACCTCATGGAGGGCGTGCTGCCCGCGCTGCAAAAGGTCGCGGACAAGAAGAAGCTCCCCGTCATCGACCTCAACGCCGCCTTGTCGGACCGCCCCGAGCTGTTCCCCGACCACATCCATCCCAACGCCGCCGGGGCCAAGCTCATGGCCCAGACCGTCCGCAAGGCGCTGCTGGGAATCTGAACGGCCGTCCTATCGGTTTCGCCGATCCGCAGGGGGACCGTTCAACGCGGCTCCGCCAAACCCGCCGCCAGCGCGTAGATCAGCGCCGCGTTCCAGTTGATGGCGATCTCGTTGTTGCGGTAGTCGGCCTCCTCGTCCTTCCAGCCCAGCGCGGTTTTCTCCGGTCCGCCGACGAGATAGCCGGGCCAAGGCGCGTCGATGCCGTCGGCTCCGGCGCGCCGATCGTGCGGCTTAAGCGGCGGCCGGTAGCCCAGCCCCGTCACGTAGGAACGGCCGTAGGGATTGCGGCCGAGCAGATGGTTCACCGCGTCCAGTCCGGCTTCGCCGAAACGCCGGTCTCCGGTCAAACGATGCGCCGCTTCCAGTAGCACGACCTGCCGGGCCACCGTTCCGTTCACGCCCCATGAATAGAACTTCCCCGCCGGCCGCGCGTAGCCGTGCCGGTCGCGTTCGGAGAGGAGCCAATACGCGGTGTTGAGCAAATTGGTGCGGAGCCCTTCCACGACTTCGGATGAACGGCCCGTCCGCTTGGAACCGAGATAGACCAAGGTGCCGAGATTGCGCGGATTGCCCCAGTCCCAGATGCCGTCCACCCGCAGCTTGGCCTCGCGGGAACGAGACTCGAATTCACTTAGAAAAGCCGCTTCCCCCGTGGCTTCCCACAGTTCCGCCGCCGCCCAGGTGCGGGCGTCGCGGTCGTGCGCGGCGTAAGGGCCCGTGTCGAAGCCGCTTTGATCGGCCGCGACGTTTTCGGGATGTTTCAGCAGGAAGTCCCAGCTCTTGCGCGCTGCGACCAAACAACGGTCCGCATAGGCGGCGTCGAACGGGCGGTAGAGCCGCGCGGCTTGCGCCATCATCGCGACAAACGACGCCGTGGCCGTGCTGCTCCAGGGAACCACGAAACGCTCGGCCGCTTCCTTCTCCGGCATCACGAAGCCGCCGAACTTCCGCGTGGACACCTTGTGATACACCGAGCCATCCGCCGCCTGCATCTTCAGCAGCCAGTCGAGCTCCCACTTCACCTCGGCGAGATACTCCGGCAACACGCCGCCGGCTTCGGGCAAGCCCAACGGCACGGCGCGGATCTGCGGCCCGAAATCTTCCCAGGCCCGCAGCATCACGCCGACGGTCACGCCCGCGTTGACCGCGTATTTGTTGTAGTCGCCCGCGTCGTGCCAACCGCCGTTCAGATCGATCCGCTCGTGTTTTCCCGTCACGGGATCCAGCCATGCGTCGTTCGTGTGGCAGACGCCCTGGACGAAGGTGTGGCCTGCGAGCGAACCGGAGACAGCGGTGCCGCACCGCCAGAGATACATCGCGCGCGTCGCCAGGCGGAACGGCTCGCGGAAGACATCCGAAGCTACCGTGAACGGCGCGGATTCACCCACACCGAGGATCTTCAGCCGATAGGCGCCCGCATTGGTCACGGCGGAAAAATCGGCCGTCCACAGTTCCTCGCCGGTGTCTTCGTTGCGGCGCGGGCCACTCAACGGACCAGTGAAAACCACGGCGCCGGTTCCGTCCTGCACGATGCTGAAGTTCGTCCCCGCAGGCGACGCAACGCTCGCCTGCTTCGGCGACACCGGCAGATAACCGACGGTGTTCAGCCGGATCGGCGGAGCGACGGGCGGTGTTTCGGCAGCCATGAGCGGCAACGTCGCGCCCAGGAAGAGAAGAAGCCGGAGATTCATTCCAGCCCGAAGGAACTCCACGCCCTCACGACCGCCAAACCCAAAAACACACGACACCCGTCGCCGGGCTCGCCTCCCGCTGGACGCTTGCCCAGCATCCGCCGCCATGACCGTCCGCGAGATCCTGCGCCAATCCACCGAACGCCTGCACCGGGCGGGCGTGGAATCCGCGCGGACCGAGGCCGAGTG
>CBFGQE010000006.1:0-19831 GCA_965650815.1 uncultured bacterium | reverse complement strand
TAGGTGACGACGAGGATCTGGTCGATGGACAGGCCCTCCTCGGCCACGAGGCGCAGCACGAGACCGGCGAGCGTGAAGGTCTTGCCGGTGCCGGCGCTGGCTTCGATCACGCGCACGCCGGGCGGCAGGGAGTCGCGGAGCAGGTCGAACGGGGTCATCGCGAGGAATCCTTTCCGTGGATCGCCATGATGCGGAACACGGCGGCGGTCAGTTCGAGGAAGCCGGGTTCCTCCGTGAGGTTGCGGTCGGTGAAGGCGAGGCGGCAGGCGTCGTCGAGACGTTCGCCCTTGGGCCCGAAGCCGGTCTCGTCGCCCAGCCAGCGTTGGCGCGCGGCGAAGAGCGCCTTCTCGGTGTCGTCCGGGTTCTTCTGCAATGCCTGGATGTAGGCGAAGCAGGTCTCCGGCATGAAGGGCAGGGGACCGGTCTGCCCGATGAAATAGAGATCGACCAGGGTCTTGAGCACTTCGCGCGGCTCGATCGTCTCGCCGAACTCGACGACATCGTCCAGGCCCACGAGCACGGTGCGGATGGCTTCGCCGGTGGCGACGAGGGCGAAAAGGTGTTCGATCCACGCGCGCAGCCGATCCGTGGCCTTTACCTTGGCCGGACGAATCCGCACCAGAATGTTGCCGCGCAGGGTGACGCGGCCGTGGAGCGTGGCGTCGCCGAGTTCCAACGTCGCCTCGACCTGGCGGATCGCTCCTGGGCCGAGATGCCCGGCGGCTTGGGACCAGAAGCGGACGGTCTCCAGCGCCAACCGCTTGACCTCGCTTTGGCCGACGAGACCGGAAGGCAGGCGTCCCGCGCGTCGCCAAGTTTCGAGATGGCCGAGAGCCACAGCCACGAGCGCGGGGTCCGTGGGAGGTTCGGAAATCGCCGGAGTGGAATGCGACTGTGCGACGGGTTCGGGAATGATGGCGCACTCCGCTTGGGCCGGAGCGGCGGTCTCGAACGAAGCGGTCTCTTCGTTCGCCGAAGGTGTCTCTGCGGTCGGCTCGGGAGCGGTGGGCGCTTCCACCACCGGAGGTGTCGCCACTGGAGGCGCGTCGGCCGTGGCGACCAGCACTTCGAGCAGGGCGGACTTGGCGTCGTATTGGTCGAGGGCGCCGGTCTCGAAACGCTCGGCATCGGCGAGCACATCGGCGCGCGACGGCAGGTGGAGCTTGAGGCGGCGTTCCGCGAACCAGCGCGGCGGGTTGCGGAAGAAACGCACGAGATCGTCGAGCGAGACATGGCGCGGGCCTTCGACCGGTTCGCCGGTTTCCCCGGCCAAGGGCGGCTTCGGCCGGCTGCGCGTGTCGGTCGATTGCCGGGCGGCGTAGAAGTTCGAGCGCGAAAAACTGAAGAGCGGGCCGCCGCTGAAATACGCCGGGCTGAAGGCCTGCAAGCGGTGCTTCACCACGAGCTGGTCGCGCAGCGACGCGCCTTCTTGGCCGCAGTAGTCATGCTCCAACGCATCGAGCAGTTCGCTGACGACGACCGACGGCGGGGCCGCTTGGCCGTGGTGCTGCGACTGGCCGACGTAGCTCAAGTGCAGCCGCGTGCGCGCGGAGACGAGCGTTTCGAGGAAGAGCTGGCGGTCGTCGTCGCGCGGCGAGCTGTCGCCGTCGCGGCGTTCGCGCGTGGTGAGGTCGAAGCTCAGTGGAACGTTCCGGCGGGGGAACGCGCCGTCGTTCATGCCGAGCAGGCAGACCACGCGGAAAGGAATGCTCCGCATCGGCTTCAACCCGCAGACGGTGATCGCGCCGGCGAGGTAGCCGGAGCCGTGGCGGTCTTCGCCGAGCACCGGGCCGAGATGTTCCAGCACGGTCGCGAAATCCAGCGGCTCGGTGCAGGTGGCGTGCTCCTCCGCGGCCACGAGAGAAGCAAGGGCGGCGCGCAGTGTTTCCTGTTCGCGGGGCAGAATCGCGTCTCGGCCGAGGATCGCCTCCGCGAAGTCGCGCAACCGTTGGGCCCATTCCTTCGGTGAAGCGGGAAAGGCGAAGGCCGTGGCGGCGTTGGCCAACCGTTCAACCGCTTCGCAGAGGCGTCCCAGCACCGCCGCGTCGCTGCCTTCCACCGCCGTGGGACGCACCGTGTCCCGCACGGCCACGGGCCCTTCGCCCGCGACGCAGTAGCCGAGCTGGAGACGGCGCAACCCGGCGGCCCAGGTGTTCAACGGTTCGCCGTGGAACGCTGCCGTGCGCGGCGCGTCGAGGCCCACGCGGATCTCCGCTTCGGCCAGCCAGGCGCGGATGGAATCAAGATCCGAGGTCTGGAAACCGGCGCGGCTACGGACGGCGTCGCGCTCCAACAAGGCGACCACTTCCGGCGCGGCGAAACGTCCGCCGAGCAGCTCGAGCGCCTGCCACAGCGCGGCCAAGGCTCCTTGGTCGCGCGGGGAACGGTCGGAGATGGTGAAGGGAATCGCCTCTTCGGGGCGTTCGGGTGTGCCCAGCGCCGCCTCGATGGCGGGCGCGTAGGTGGGCAGGTCCGGCACCATCACCACGATGTCGCGCGGTTGGAGCGACGGATCGTCGGTGAACCACTTCAGCAAGTGGTCGCGCAGCACTTCCGCCTCGCGGATCGGACTGTGGCAGGAATGCACGCGGATCGAATCGTCGTTCGCCGCCACGGGAATCTTCGGCTCGTCGGGAGCGCGCGATTGCAGGGCGAGCAGGTCGCGTTGCAGCGATTGGAGGAGGGAAAGCGGCGGGGCGGCTCCGGCTCCTTCCTCGGTGGCCGGGGCTTCAGCGGATTCCGCGAAGGACTCGAAGTGTTCCTCCTCTTCGATGCCATCCTGGCCGTAGAGCAGTTTCAGGAATTCGCGTCCGCTGCGGCCGAGCGACGCCACCAAACGGTGGCCGGCGATCTCGTCCGCCGTGCCCGCACCGAGCGGGACGTCGCGCTGGCGCAGGCGAGCCTGTTCCCGGTGCGAAAGCAGGTCGCCCGTGTAGTGCAGCGAAGGCCGGAGCTGGAAGATGTGGACCGGAATGAGCGAAGACAACGCGGAGATCAGCTCCAGGTGGAGCGGCGGCAGCGCCGAAACGCCGAAGACGCAGAGCCGTTCCGGCAAGAGGGCCCGGTCGATGCGTCCGTCCTTCACCGCTTTGAGGAAGACCTCCCGCCACTTGGCCGGGTGGCCGTCGCCCCAGTCCTTGCAGACCGCGCGCCAGAGCAACGGTTGCCACTGGTCGTCGTCCTTCAGGAGCGGATCGGCCTTGGCCTTCGCCTTCGCGCCGCCCTTGGCCGACTCCCAGGCGCGGATCATGTCCGGCCGGTAGGTCAGGTATTGGTCGAAGACCGCGGCGATCTTGGCCGAGAGCTGGAAGCGCTTCCGGCCGTCGCCGTCCGCCAGATACCGGGCAATGGGCTCGAATTCCGGCTGCGACGCCAACTGGGGCGGCAGCGAAAAGACGCGCCAAGTCAGCGAGCGGGGGTCGAAGGACGGTTGTTCGTCTGTCTTCACCCCGGCCGCGCGGAAGAGCTCCAGGGCGAAGGCGCGCGGGAACGGGAACTGGAAACCGGCGGCGACGCCGAGCCGGGTGGCCAGCTCCAGCTTGAGCCAGCGGGCCATGCCGAGGCTCTGCACGAGCACCGTCTCCTCGGCGAAGGGCGACGAGAGCGGCGCGCGGGCCACGTCGGCCAGCGCGTCCGCCAGACGTTCGAGCCGGTTGCCCGAGTGGAGATGAAGTCCAGCCATCGGGGAGACTGGAACAAAATGCGGGGCCGCGTGGCAACCAACCGTTTGCGGATTTCCCGGCGGCGTAACGGGAGCAAAGCCGGGTGGGGCTGTCTCTCTCATCCTCCTCTTCCTCCTCCTCTTCGTCTTCGTCTTCGTCTTTCCCGAAATCGGATGGACGAAGAGGAGGACGAGGACGAAGAGGAGGAAACAGGTTGGCCGCCCACCGTGGTTCGCCGCTAGCGTGCGCCTGTGTCCGCCTTGCCGCCCTTTCTCACCGAGACCCCCGACGGTCTCCTGCTCCGGCTCAAGGTCCAGCCCCGCGCCTCGCGCAACGAGCTGGGCGAACCCGTCGGCGACGAATGGCGCGTCCGCGTCACTGCCCCGCCGGTGGACTCCGCCGCCAACCAGGCTGTCTTGGAACTGCTGGCCGAAGAGCTGGACCTCGCCAAATCCCGCGTGCAGCTCGTGCGCGGCGAGACCGCGCGGCACAAGGTGGTGCGGATCGCGGGCCTGAACGGCGCGGAGTTCCTGCGCCGGATCGGTGGCCGGTAACGAGGACGGGCGGGTGCCCCGTGGGAACCCTGTGCTGAAAGCCGCGTCCGGGGTGGGGCGAGCCCCCGCTGTCTTCCATCGGCGGCGCCGTCGTTTCTTCAGGGCATCTGCCAATCTGGACCACCAAGGCCTCTCCGGGCCTTGGAGCGCGTTCACGGGATCGTCGCTTGCTGGCGGGGGCGGGCGCACGCAGGCTGACCGGATGAAGAGCGGCATCGACGCGGTGATTTTCGACATGGACGGGGTGATCGTGGACAGCGAGCCCCGGCACCAACGGGCGTTCCTGGAGGTCTTCCACCAGATGGGCCTCGGTGACCGGCACGGGATCGATTTTCCGAAGTATTTCGGCACGTCGGACGTGACGTTGTGGAACGACTTCATCGCGCTGCACCGGCCGAAGCAGACCCTCGACGAGCTCACGCGCTGGAAGCAGGAGCGGTTCATCGACCTGATCCGGACGGAGCAGCCGCTCTTTCCCAGCCTGCCGGAGCTGGTGGCCGACCTGGCGGCGAAGTATCCGCTGGCGGTGGCTTCGGGCTCCCTGCACGCGGTGATCGACGAGGTGCTGGCGCTGAAGAATCTCCGGGACCATTTCCGCGCCGTGGTGAGCGTGCAGGACGTGGGCCGGCCGAAACCCGCGCCGGACGTGTTCCTGCGGGCGGCGGAGCTGCTGGGGAAGGAACCGGCGCGGTGCTGCGTGATCGAGGATTCGGCGGCGGGCGTGGAGGCGGCGCTGGCGGCGGGGATGCGGGTGGTCGCGATCACCAATTCGCTCCCGGCGGAGCAGTTGCGCCGGGCGCACCACGTGGTGCGGGACTACGCGGAGATCGAACGGCTGTTGCTGTGAAGCGGAACGCGGAACGGGGAGCGCGGAGCGCGGAGCGCGGAAAACGAATCGGTGTTCTCAACGCTCGCCCGCAGCCCGACTGACCACTGACCACTGACCACTGACCACTGACCACTGCGACGCCCCCGGTTCGGGTGCTGGTCATTTCCCGTGCGCGGCGGCAGGCTCGCCTGGATGAACCCCGATTCCGCAACCTTTCCCGGAGTGCCGACGGCCCCGGAACCGGCCGAGCGTCGGGCGGTGTCTTCTTCCCGGTCGCTGCCCTGGTTCTGCTATGCGGTGGTCTTCGGCGCGCTCTGCATCCCGTTCGGCGTCCTGTGGGACATCTCGTGGCATTCCACGATCGGGCGGGACACGTTTTGGACGCCGGCCCACATGCTCATCTATCTGGGCGGCGCGATGCCGGGCATGGTCTGCGGCTGGCTGGTGCTGAAGACGACGTTCGCGGGCACGCCGGAGGAGCGGGAACGGTCGGTGCGGATCTGGGGTTTTCGCGGGCCGTTGGGCGCTTGGATCATCATCTGGGGCTCGCTGGCCATGCTGACCTCCGCGCCTTTCGACAACTGGTGGCACGACGCCTACGGGCTGGACGTGAAGATCCTCTCGCCGCCGCACACGGTGCTGGCGCTGGGGATGTATGGCGTGGCGGTGGGGTCGTGGGTCTTGATGGCCTCATGGCGGAACCGGCTCGGGTCGGTGGACGAGCGCCGCACCACGTGGATGTTCGTCACCGTGGGCGGGGTGCTGTTGGCCATGCTCGCGATCTTCCTCACCGAGTTCAGCACGCCGAACGACCAGCGCACCGCGACCTTCCACAAGGTCTCGTGCCGGGCGTATCCGATCTATCTGCTGATCGTGGCGCGGGCGGCGCAGACGCGCTGGGCGGCCACGAAGGCGGCGCTGATCTACATGGGCATCCTGGCGTCGATGGCTTGGATTCTCCCGCTCTTCCCGGGCACGCCGAAGCTCGCGCCGATCTACAATCCGGTGACGCACATGGTGCCGCCGTCCTTTCCGCTGCTGCTCGTCTTGCCGGCTCTGGCCATCGACCTGGTGATGGGGCTGGAACAGCGGATGCCCGCCCGTTGGTGGCGGGATTGGCTCCTGGCCCTCGGTGCCGGTCTGGCCTTCACGGCGGTCTTCATCCCGGTGCAATGGCGCTTCGCCGAGCTGCTGATCTCCCCGGCGGCGGACAACTGGTTCCTGATCGGCCAGAACCATTTCGGCTACGGGGCCGGGCCGGGTGAATGGCGGCACCGGTTCTGGGATCTGGACAAGGACCCGCTGACGACGGGCAGCGTGCTGGTCGCGGCTTTGGCGGCGGTGCTGTCGGCCCGGCTCGGGCTGTGGTTCGGCAAGGGGATGAAGGCGGTCCAACGCTGAGGAAACATGCTGGGCAATCTTCTCATGAGGAATCTGGGCATGGATGGAGCAAAGGATCGGAACCCACTCACCCAACCTTCGGCCACCCCGTCCCCGTCCGACGCAGAGAGGGCCGGGGTGAGAGGCTTTCTCCAATTTAACCAACCGGCCTCTTTAGTCGGCATCCGTCCGAAGATGTTTCTTCGTCTCGGTATTCTTCTCCTGATGCTGTTCGGTGCCGCGACCGGTTCCGCCCACGTGGGCCGGCAGAACATCGTCTTCGAGGGGCTGGCCGGGCCGTATCCGTTGCGCGTGGTGATCAAGCCACCCGGGGTGGTTCCCGGCCTGGCGGAGATCACGGTGCGGCGCCTGAGCGACGAGGTGGAGTCCGTCTCCGTCCTGCCGATGCGCTGGGACGCGGGCCGCAAAGGCGCGCCGCCACCGGACCCGGGCGAGCCGGTTGAGGGCGACCCCGCGCTCTTCACCGCCAAGCTCTGGCTGATGAATTCCGGTGCCTACAGCGTGCTGGTCAACGCGAAGGGCACGCGCGGGGAACACTCGCTCCTCGTGCCCGTGAACTCCGTGGCCACGCAGCGGCTCGGCTTGCCCACGGGCTTCGGCGCCATGCTGGCGGCCCTGGGCCTGCTGCTCGTCGCGCTCGTCGTGACCATCGCGGGCGCGGCGGTGCGCGAGAGCACCTTGCCGACGGGCACGGTGCCCGACCGGCGGCGACGGATTCGCGGCGTGGTCGCCGCTGCGGCCTTCGCGCTGCTCGTTGGTGGCGGGCTGGTTTTTGGCCGGGCCTGGTGGAAACAGGAGGAGAACCGCTATCTGAGCCGCGTGCTCTACCAGCCCGCGCCGTTGCGGGCGGAGATCAAGGACGGACTTCTGCGCGTGGGATTCGATCCGGCGACGGGCAACCAGCGCGACCGCACCCCGCTCATCCCCGACCACGGCAAGCTCATGCATCTCTTCATGGTCCGGACCGACGACGCCGGTGCCGTGGCCCACCTTCATCCCGTGCGCGACGCGGCCAGCGGCGATTTCCTGTCCAAGGTGCCGCCGCTGTCGCCGGGGAACTACCGCCTCTTCGCCGACATCACGCAGGAAAGCGGCTTTGCCCAGACGCTGGTCGGCAGCGTGGAACTGAGCGATTCGGTCGAAGCCTCCCCGTTCATGCCGAGCGATGCGGACGACGCGTTCCGCGTGGTGGCACCGGCGTCCGCCGCGACGGCGGCTCTTTCCCCGGGCCTGGTCCTGAAGCGCCTGGAGCCCGGGCCGGTCCGCGTGGATGAACCCGTTTCGCTGCGCTTCCAGGTGCAGGACGCCGCCGGTGAGCCGGTCGAACTCGAACTCTATCTCGGCATGTTTGGCCACGCCTTCATCCTGAAGGACGACGGCACGGTCTTCACCCATCTGCATCCGCAGGGCAACGTGTCGATGGGCGCGGGCCTGGCCTTCACCCGGCGCGAACTCGGCGAAGGCGCGGCCCAGAAGCTGGTCGAGGACGTGTGCAGTCCGTTGGGCGCGGACCACGTGCTGCCATTTCCGTATTCGTTTCCCGCCGCCGGGCGATACCACGTCTGGGTGCAGGTCAAGGTGGGCGGACGCATCGAGACCGGCGCGTTCACCCTGGCCGTGGCGGAATGACCGGGGCGGGATCGGCGAACCGCCTGGTCGCCCAAGCGGTTCTTCCGGGTGAAAAGGAAAAGCGCGCTTCCACGGGTGGAAGCGCGCTGATCAGGCCGGGTCGGGCGACTATGCGAGCTGGGTGCGGCCGGGCATGGCGAGCTCGGCCACGGGAGGCTTCGTGTCGAAGGTGATGTCGTCCTTGGGCCCGATGTTCTCCTTGGAGGCGAGCATGTGTTCCCAGGTGACCTCCTGGCCGGTATAGGCGGCCATGCGGCCCATGAGGCCCATCATGGTGCTGTTGGCGAGCCAGACGCCGTCCATGCGGGGTTTTCCGGCGCGGATGGAGGCGAAGAGCTCGTCGTGCTCCACCTGATACATGTTGGGCGTGGGGCCGCTGTAGCGCCAGGTGCGTTCGCCCTTGGTGTCCACGATGAAGGGGTTGCCGCGGAAGAGCATGACGTGGGCGCGGCCCTTGGTGCCGTAGATGTGCTCGGTGTTGTCGTTCGCGCAGCCGGTGATCTGGCGGCAGAAGAGGAAGCCCTTCGCGCCGTTGGCCCATTCATAGACGATGGAGAAGTGGTCGTAGTTCGCGCCGACGAGGGGCTCGCTGCGGATCTGGCGTCCGCCGTGGCCGAGGCACTTGACGGGCATCTCGTCCTTGAAGGCCCAGGCGGTGAGATCGACGTTGTGGATGGCCTGTTCGACGAGGCAGTCGCCGGAGAGCCAGGGGAACTGCATCCAGTTGCGGAGGACATATTCCATGTCGCTCCAGCCGGCCTTGCGGGGGATGGGGGTCTTGGGCGGGCTGGTGTTGTAGGTGCCGTAGGTGGCCTGGATCTCGCCGATGTCGCCGGCGTGGACGCGTTCGAACACGGCGCGCTGGGCGAGGTGCGAGCGCCAGCAGAAGCCGGAGCCGACGGCGAGGTTCTTGGCCTTGGCCATGCGGACGGATTCCATGAACGAGTGGTAGCCGGTCGCGTCGGTGGCGATGGGCTTCTCGACGAAGCTGTGTTTACCCTTCTCCACGGCGTAGCGCATGTGGAGCGGACGGAAGCCGGGAGGCGCGGTCAGCAGCACTACATCGACGCCGCTGTCGATGACCTTCTTGTAGGCGTCCAAACCGACGAAGACGTGGTCCGGGGCGACCTTGACGCGGTCGGCGACGGAGGCTTCGCCCTTGAGGGCGGCGAGGGACTGCTGGGCCTGGTCGGAGAAGGCGTCGCCGATGGCGGTGAGATGGACACCCTTGTCGGCGGAGAGGGCCTGCTGGGCGGCACCGGTGCCGCGACCGCCGCAGCCGATGAGGCCGACCTTCAGGATCGGGCCGGTCTCTGCGGCGCGGGACTTGGAGGTGAGGATGTGCGGGGCGACGATGGAGCCGGCGACGAGAAGGGTCCCGGAGGACTTGAGGAAGTGGCGGCGCGAAGTGTTGTTCGGCGGGTCAACTTGCATGGTGGAACGAGTGTCGCGCGGAAGGTCGGGGAAGCAAGCCGCCCGGATTGGGGGCAGCGAATAATGCACAAGGATTGAATGAACTCTGAGCGTTCACGTCGCGCGGTTCGAGGGGCAAAGTCCAAGGTCGCGCCGGCTTTGGGATTTGTTCCGACGGAGGAACGAAGAAGCCCCGCAGGTTGCCCTGCGGGGCTTGTTTTGGCTGCGGCCGGAACAATGAAGCGGCGGGCGCTTCGCGGTCGGGATCGTGCGGAATCTTCAGACGACACCCTAACCTCTGACTCCGCCGACCGTGGAGCGACAAACAGGTCGTCCATGGCCCCGGGGTAATCGGTTGGGCCGAATCCCCCGGCGGATCGCGCCCGCTGGGCGCCCGCGCACTTCATCGTTCCGGCAAATTCTCGGTCATGGGTTCAACACCGGGTTTCTCAAACGGTTTCTCCGGCGCATCTCACCACCAAAAAGCGGCCAGCTCTGGGCCGTTGTCGAAGGTGCGGAGCTTCATCCGGTCGAACCGCCGCCATTCCACATGGCCGTCGAGGGCCACGACGTTTCCGCCTTCGGGCAGGCCGTTGACGCCCAAGTGGTCCGATTCGTTCACATGGCCGCCACGCATGACCCGGGCGTAGTTGTTGGCGGAGCGGCCGGACTGGCGGTCGCCTTCGGAGATGGTGAGGTCGGCGGCCCAGAAGATCTCCATCGGGGCCAGGGCGCGGCGGCCCTCGCCATCCCTTTCGTGGATGGTGCCGGTGGTCTTGATGATCTCGTAGTCGGGCAGGAGGCGGCGGGCGCCCTTGGTGGCGAGGGCGATGCCCACGGT
Source organism: uncultured bacterium (assembly GCA_965650815.1). Classification (GTDB taxonomy): domain Bacteria; phylum Verrucomicrobiota; class Verrucomicrobiia; order Limisphaerales; family CANJSG01; genus CANJSG01. Next base: position 9,502 of record CBFGQE010000006.1, on the reverse strand, counting down.
GCGGAGGTTCTCGGCCTCGCCGCCCCGCCACTTCCGGGTCTGCTCCTTCCTGGAAACGGTGGGCTCGAACAGGGCGGACATTTCCGCACCGTAGAGCAGGAAAGCGTCGGACGAGGCCTGGGGCAGGTCGTTGAGCCAGGGGCCGGAAAGCATGCTGAGGCCGGAAGGCGGCAGATTGTCGTTGTGGTCGGCGGCGAACATGAGGCCGGCGACGCTGACGAGGCGCTTGTTCTGGAGGCACGCGGCGCGTTGGGACGTGGCCTCGGAGCGGTTCAACGCGGGCAGCACCAGCAGCGCGGCCAGGCCGAGCACGGCGACGACGACGAGCAATTCAACCAGGGTGAAGCCCGGGGATCTTCCGGACCTGTCCGGATCGGGGGAGAGCAGCGGTTTCATCGATGTTTTTGGTTTGGTTTTTCATCGGGAACCACGGGGATGGACCGGGAACGCGCCGGGTGGATTCGATCCCCGCCGAGATCGGGAGGCAGGCCCGGATTTTTGGGCCGGCCAAGGCGGAGAGGAATCCGAAGCGTCGGGGTTGCGAGGCCGGGGTTCCTTGGGAGGAAATCCGATCCACAAGCGACAGACTGCGACTAGGGCGGCGCATCTCGGATATCGGCGTGGGCCGATGGGCTGGCAGAACCGGAATTTAAGGACGGGCTCGAGCCCGGTGGTTTGCCAGTTACGACTCGGTCCCGTTTCCGGAACCGCACGTGGACCATTGCAGGAAACGATCCGGTGTGCAATGGAAGTCACACCCCAAGGTGCTACTCGGGTTGCCAGACAGGTGAGAGTTCTCGGCGATTCTGTCCGTTTGTCCGGAATAGCCCGAAAAAGGGCGAAGAAGACCGAAAATCAAGGACTTGCGTCGGGTGGAGAAAGGAGAGCCGCAGTGCCGAATGCTTCGCTGGTAGCCCTTTTCGCCAGGAAGGGGCGAAGGAGAGGCGGCGAGTTGCCCGGCTACGGCGAGTCCATCCCACGCACAACGGGGTCGGCCGGGAAACCGGCTCGCCAATCACCCTTCCGACGGCCCAGTCTGCCGCCCATTCCATGCAACCCGTAGCTTTGCCGATCTATCTCCTCATCGACGACCAGGAAGAAGGCCCTTTTGAGGAACAGGAGGTGGACGAGATGTTGGCCGACCAACGGATCTCCCCGGCGCACTACGGTTTCTGCGAAGGAATGCCCGGCTGGCGTTCCGTGCTGGAGGCCCGGATCTGGGCCCGTGCTCCGCTCTTCCACCACCTGAAGACCGAGATCCGGCGCGGGGTCGGCGAGATCGTCGCGGGACAGCGAAGCCTCGCGGAGGTCCTCGGCGAACTGCGTCCCCGTCTGCTCCGCGACGGCATTGTCTCCCCCGAAGGCGCGGACGCGCGCATGGATGCGCTGGAAGCCATCCTTCGGACCAACATCGGGCTGCGTCGAGGCTACACGCAATGGGTGCAAGGTTCGGATTTCGCCGTGCTGGATGCCTATCCCGCCGCCGAACTCCACGAACAGATCGCGGGCGACATTCCGCGCGACTGGACGGCCGTCTGGACCGAGGCCGGGGGACAGCTCTTCGGTGAACGGATGATTGCCTTGAAGACCGATGCGGTCTGGGTCGCGTTGAGCGACTTCGGCGTGCCCTATCCCGTCTATTCCGTGGGCGGAGAAATGGGGGTGCGCGAGGTGTCCCGCAGCGATGCCCAGTCGTTCGGCCTGATCGATGCCGAGACGGGCTTGGATCTGCTTCCGCCGCCGCAGCCGCCGTGGGCGCTGTTGGGAGAGCCGTGAAGACGATGCGGTCCGGAAATCAGCGGCCCGGTGGTTGGCGGTTGGCCGGGTTGTTGGCCGCCGGAGTTTTGGCCGGGGCGGGCGGCGCGACGGCGCTCTGGGCGATGACGTTGGTCAGCATATCCCAGCTCTGCTTCTCGTTGAAGCCTTCCGTGACCTTTTGCCGCAGGAACTGCTTGAGCGGTTCGTGGACGCGGATGGAGGTGTCGATGGCCGGGCTGGTGCCGGGCTGGTAGGCGCCGATGTTGATGAGGTCCTCGTTCTTCTTGTAGGTCGCCATCAGGTCGCGGGCCTTGCCGGAGAGCTCCTGCTGCTGCGGCGTGGTGAGGTCGCGGACGAGACGGCTGACGGAACCGAGGACATCGATCGCCGGGTAGTGGTTCTGCGTGGCCAACTCGCGGGTGAGGACGATGTGGCCGTCGAGAATGGAGCGGACGGTGTCGGCGATGGGATCGTTCAGGTCGTCGCCTTCCACCAGCACGGTGTAGAGCGCGGTGATGGAGCCCTTCTCGCCGTTGCCGGTGCGTTCGAGGAGCTGGGGCAACAGGGAGAAGACGGAGGGCGTGTAGCCGCGGGTGGCGGGCGGTTCGCCGACGGCCAATCCGATCTCGCGCTGCGCCATGGCGAAGCGGGTCACGGAATCCATCATCAGGAGGACATTCTTGCCGGCATCGCGGAAATGTTCGGCGATGGCGGTGGCGAGGAACGCGCCCTTCAAGCGGGCGATGGCCGGCTGGTTGGAGGTGGCGACGACGACGACGGACTTCTTGCGGCCTTCTTCGTCGAGGTCCTTCTCCAGGAATTCGCGGACTTCGCGGCCACGCTCGCCGATCAGCGCGATGACGTTGATGTCGGCCTCGGCCTTGGAGGCGATCATTCCGAGCAGGGTGGACTTGCCGACGCCGGACCCGGCGAAGATGCCGAGACGCTGGCCGCGTCCGCAGGGGATGAAAGTGTCGATGGCCTTGATGCCGGTGCGGAAGAAATTCTTGATGCGTTGGCGCTTGAGCGGATGCGGCGGCTGGGCGGTCAACGGTGCCTGCACGTCGCTGACCAGTGGCCCCAGATCGTCCATCGGCTGGCCAAGGCCGTCGATGACGCGGCCCTTCAAGTGGTCGCCAACCGGCACACGGAGCGGCGCGCCAAGGGCGACGACTTCGCTGCCGGGATGGATGCCGTGGAGCTCGCCCAGCGGCATGAGGAGGACATGGTTGTTCCGGAAGCCAACCACCTCGGCCAGCGTGGTGCCGTCGTGGCGCGCGGATTCGATGCGGCAGACTTCGCCGACGGAGCAGAGCGGGCCTTCGGATTCGATGACCAAGCCGATGAGCTGCACGACGCGGCCGTGCTGGCGAACGACTTTGGTCTCGCGCACCTGCTTGCGGAGGAGTTCGAGCCGGGACGGAGTGACGATGCGGGGGGTCATCGGTGATGGGTCTGGAATCCGGTATCTGGAATCGTGCATCCGGCATCGGGAACGATGCCGGATGCCGGATGTCGGATGCCGGAAGTGTTGCGACGGAGGACGACGGTCGTCTTCATGCGCTTTGAAGGCTGGTGCGGAGCAGATCCAACTTGGTTTCGCGCCTCGCGTCGATCACGCCGAACTTGGTCTGGACGATGCAGCCGCCCCGGCTGATGTCGGGCGAGGGCTGGAAGTGGACCTTGGTGGTGGCCGAACTGGTGAGCAGCGGGGACTCGGCCTTCACGAGCAGGTCAAGATCGCTGGGATGGAGCTTCACGTGGAACTCGGCGTTTTCCTCGACCTGGGCCATGGCGTCCTTGACCACGGCTTCGACCATGCCGGCTTCGATGGGGAAATCGGCCACGAGCTTGCGGGCGATTTCCAGGGCCAGTTCGGTGACGGTGTTCTCGGTGTCGCGGACGACCTGGGAAACCGCCTGCTGAAGCGGCAGGACAACGCCGTTGAGCAACTGCTGCATCTCCTGGCGCTGCTGGACGAGCTGTTCGCCGAGGGAGCGTTCGCCATCGACGCGGCCGCGTTCGTAGGCGTCGCGCAGTTCCTTCTCCAGATCGATCGTGGGCGGGAGGGTCGGAGCGGTGTCGGGCCCGGCGAGCGTGGCTGGTCGCGCGGCGGAGACGGAGATCGTGCCGGGCGTGACGAGCCGGAAATCCCGGACCGGAGCAGGGAAGCGGAGGGTTTGCGTCCAGGGGGTCATGGGTGTTTGGCCGCTAAAAGGCAGGGACGGCGCGGAGAAGCGTCCCTAGCCGATTGACGATACGCGCTAGGCATCACCGCCGCCTCCGGACAGGTCGATCTCGCCGTCGCCTTCGAGGCGGCGCACCACCTCGATGATGCGGCCCTGGGCGCCTTCGATGTCGCGCAGCTTGAGCGGGCCCATGAAGCCGATCTCCTCGTTGACCGTTTCGGCGGCGCGCTTGGAGAGGCAGGAGAGCAGGGTGGTCTTGAGGGCTTCGCTGGCGGTCTTGAGGGCGACGGCCAGGTCGCGCATCTCGACCTCGCGCAGGATCTTCTGGAGCGAGGGCGCGTCGAGCATCGAGAGATCCTCGAAGGTGAACATCTTCTGCCGGATGGAGGCGCCGAGCTCGGGGTTGCGCTCCTCCAGGGCGATGAGCAACGACTTGCTCAGGTTCTTGTCCATGGAGTTCAGCACGTCGGCCGTGGTCTTCACGCCGCCGGTCTGGTTCATGGCCTTGGCCTGGCGTCCGCCGAGGCGCTTGTTGAGCACGTCCACGACCTTTTCCACGACCTCGATGGGCGTGGGGGCCATGGTGGCCATGCGTTCGAGGACGGCGTCGCGCTGTTCGCCGCGGAGCTGGGAAATGACGCCGCTGACCTTCTCGGGCTTCAGGTAGCTGATGATGAGGGCGATGGTCTGGGGCTGCTCGTATTTGATCAGGTTGACGAGCTGGCGCGGCTCCATGTCCACGATGTCCTGCATCGCGCCGACGGGCGTGCGGGTGGGGGCCACGCGGCTGATGATGTCCGAGGCCTTGTAGAGGCCGACGGACTTCTCCAGCGAGTTGCGGGTGAACTCGACGCCGCCGAGGACGGAGGTGCTGGCCTCCACCGCGACGCCGGTGAATTCCTTGAGGATGTCCTGCTGCAGCTCGCGGGGGAGCATGGGGATCTTGACCATCTCCGAGCTGACGGACTCGACCTCGGCGTCGTCCATCGTCTTGAGGACGCCGGCGGCGCTCTCGGGGCCGAGGATGACGAGAAGCGCGGCGAGCTTCTGGACCTTGGTCATCTTGGACACGTCCAGCGGGACGGTCTCTTTTTCAGCGGCGGGCATGGGCTATTTGGCGTTGGCGGGCGGCTGCTGGGCTGCGCCCTCGTTCTTGTTCATCCAGGTGCGGACCGCCTGGGTCATGCTGGCGGGGTTCTCGCGGATGAGGCGGTTGAGGACCTCGACGGTGACGACCTCCTCCTTCTTCTTGCGGACGGGGATGCCGTATTCGTCGGTGCCGACGCCGTCGGGATAGAGCTCGCCGATGGGCACGCCCACGGGGAGGTCGTCGGACTTGGTCTTCTTCAAGGCGCGGAAGAACATGAAGCCGAGGATCAGCGCCACGCCGGGGTAGAGGACGCGCTGGCCGATGTCCATGTAGAGCTGCGTCTTTTCCTGCTTCTCCAGATGGGTGGCGATCTCGATGGCGGGCTGTTCGTTGAAGGGGATCTCCTCCAGCACGACGCCGGTGGGTTCGGTGCCGATGGCGTTGGCGACGATCTGCTTCAGCTTGGTCAACTCCTCCGGGGTGCGGACGACGGCGGTGCGGTTGGTGCCGTTCACGGCGAAGATCTGGGCGAGCATGACGGAGGCGGAGACCTTTTTGATCCCGCCGGCGGCCTGGAGGATGTTGCTGGTGGACTTGTTGACCTCGTAGCTCTTCGTGGTGGTCTTCTTCTTCGTGTTGGAAGAATTGACCGCGGCCAGGTTGTTCGTGTCGCCGATGTTGCTGGCGGTGCCGACCGCGCCGGAGCCCTGGGTGGTGGAGGTGATGACGTTCTCCTCGTCGATGGTCTCGCTCTTGGGGACGCCACCCGAGCCCTCGGGGTCGAACTTTTCCTCGGTGCGGGTGATGGAATCCCAGTTGATGTCCACGGCCACGCGCACGACGGCGTTGCCCGGTCCGAGGACCTTGTCGAGCATCGACTGGGCCTGCTTGGAGAGATACTGCTCGTGCTGGCGGCGGGCGGAGAACTGGCTGGAGGAGAGCCCGGCGGGCGTGCTCTGGTCCTGGTTTTCCGAGAGGACGTTGCCGCGATGGTCCACGACCGAGACGTTGCCCGGGGTGAGGCCCTCGACGGAGCTGGAGACGAGGAACTGGATGGAATTCACGGCGGAGGACGGCAGGTCGGCGTTGCCGCGCACCTTCACGAAGACGGAGGCGGAGGCCTTGCGCTGCTCGTCCAGGATCAGGCGGTTCTCCGGCATGACGATGAGCACTCGGGCGGACTCGATCTGGTCGAGCTGCGAGATGGTGCGGGCCAGCTCGCCCTGGAGGGCGCGGCTGTAGTTGGCGCGCTGCACGAAGTCGGAGATGCCGAAGTTCGGCTTGTCGAAGATCTCGAAGCCGACGCCGTTCGGGGCCTGGGGGAGGCCCTTCGCGGCGAGGTTCATGCGGGTGGAATAGACGAGGTCCATCGGGACCATGATGGTGCCCGCGCCCTTGATCTGGTGGGGGATCTTGGCGTCGTTCAGCGCGGCGATGACCTTGCCGGCCTCGGCCTCGTCGAGCTTGCCGTAGAGGAGGGCGTAGTCCTTCTGGTTGGAGAACCAGGCCAGGGAGGCGAGGCCCGCGAGGACGGCGGCGGCGGCCAGCACGATGCTGATGCGCTGGTTCAGGCCGAGCTGCTTCCAGATGGCGACGATCTGTTTTCCGAGCTGGGAGAGATTGTTCATTTAGGCGTCACACCTGCATGCGCATCAGCTCCTGGTAGGACTCCAGGAGCTTGTTGCGGACTTCGACCATGAGTTGGAAGGAAAGGCTGGCCTCCTCGGAGGCGATCATCACGCGGTGGAGCGGGACGTTCTCGCCGGACAGCAAGGCGCGGGACATCTGGGCGGACTCGGCCTGCTTGGCGCTGACCTCCTTGACCATGCCGGTGAGCAGGTCGCCGAAGTTGCCGGGCTTGGCGGCGGAGGCGGCGCCGAGGTCCTTGAGTTCCGCGCCGGGGATGAGCCCGGCGGTTTTCCCGAGGCCTTCCGAGCGGTTGAGCAGCGCCGGGTTGAGGCCCTGGAGATCCTGGGGCATCGCGGCGCGGAGGGTGGAAAGGGGGTCCATGGCTCAGGATAGGGCCGGGATCAGCGTTTTCCGAGGCTCAGGGTCTGGAGCACCATCTGGCGGGAGGTCTTCACCACCGAGAGGTTGGCCTCGAAGGAGCGGGACGAGGCGATCAGGTCCACCATCTCCTCGTGGATGTTGATGTTCGGCATGGCGACCATCTTGGTGACGGGGTCGGCATCCGGGTGGTTCGGACGATAGACCATGAGGGGAGGGCGCTGGTCCTGGACGATGCGGGCGACGGTGACGCGCTGGGCGTTGGCGGCGTCGGTGCCGGACATGGCGTTGTTGAGCTGGCTCTCGAAGACGACGTTCTGCCGCTGGTAGGGGCGGCCGTCCGGGCCCTTGGTGACCTGGGCGTTGGCGATGTTCTGGGAAACCACGTCCATGCGGATGCGCTCCGCTTCGAGGGCGGAGCTGGTGCCTTGGATTCCTGGAATGAGGTTCATCATACGCTTCAGCCTTTGCCGGTGATGGCCAGCCTCATGCGGAGGAGGCTGCCGGTGATCATCTGGAGCTCCAGGGCGTGTTCGGCCGAGTTCTGGCTCAGCTTCAACAGCTCGTTCTCCACCTGGACGGTGTTGCCGTCGGGCCGGAGGGATACCGCCGTCTGGTCCACCGCGAGGGAGGGCCGCAGGTGGCCGACCGCCGCGGCGTTCCCGGCGGCCACGGCCTTCGACAGCTCCTGGCGGAAGCCGGGGGCGAGATCGACTCGCTTGTAGCCGGGGGTCTGGACGTTCGCGAGGTTCGCGGCGATCCCTTCGTGGCGCACCATCGTCGCGTCCAGCAGGCGCTGGGCGGCAACGTAGTTTGGACTGGAGAACATGCCTTCGATCATGGCGACAACGGGTTCCCCAAAGCAGCGGCGGTGCCACGGGGCAAAAAAGGCCAGATTCCGGGGATTCCGCCCTGCCGGGCACCGGCAGCCGGGAAAATGTTGCCAGCCCTCCCCCCGGTTGGTCCCGCACCTAGGCAACCTTGACCCGGCAAGCCCGGACCGGGTCGGAGACGGCAAGGGCGCGTTTTATTGTAACTCTGACCCGGCCGGTCCGGTCTTCTCCGCCAGTTGAACGCCCGCCTATGAAAGCTTTTGTCATCGGAACCCTCGCTGCCAGCGCCGCCGCCGGAGCCACCTACGTGATGGTCGCGAACAAGGCCCCGTCCGGGGATTGGTCGAAGGAAAAATCGGCGCTGGAGGCCGCTTTCCAGGCGGAGAAGGACAAGCTCCAGCAAGAACTGGCCAAGGAGCGGAAACGCTCCGGCCGGGTGGACACCGTGGAGGTGGAGGTTTCCAACGCCTTGGCCCCCGAGGAGATCATCGAGCGGCTGAAAGGCGTCCATGCCGACGGGAGCCGGGCGAAATCGCTGCGCGAGGTCATGTTCCATCTCCAGAGCCTCGTCGTCCACGGCGAGTCGGCCGTGCCGGCGATCCGCACCTATCTGGCGCTGAACGAGGACATTCCCTACAGCTTCACCGAGAACGGACGCGGCGGTTTCGGCGGCCGCCGGGGCGGCAACGAGGTCCAGCCGACGGCGCAGGCGGGCCAGGCGCTGGAACAGAACAACCGCCAGGGCCGACAGCAGCGCGGTGGCCCGAACGCTCCCGGTGGCCCGGGCGGCGGCGACCAGAACGATTTCCGCCAGATGTTCGGCCAAGGCAACCGGAGCGAGACCAATCCGACCCTCGACTTCGCCCTGCCGCCATCGCTTCGCATCGCCCTGATCGACGTGCTCCGGGACATCGGCGGAGCCAATGCCGAGGCCGCCTTGGCCGAGGTGCTCAAGACCAGCGCCCGCGGCGTCGAGATCGCCCTCACCTACCAGCATCTGGAGCAGATGGCCCCCGGCCGCTACACGGACGTCGCCGTGGCCGCCGCCAAGGAACTCATCCCGAACCTGCCGGACATCGAGAATCCCGACCGGCTGGACCGCAACGCCAAGGGCTACCTCTACGGCATCCTCAAGCGCGCCAACGACGCCACCTTCGTCGCCACGGCCAAGACCCTCCTCGTGACGGACAACGGCCAGATCGACAACAACGCCTTGGACTACTTGAACACGGTGCTGAAGGGCCAGGCCGTCGCCATTCTCCTCGAAGCCTACAACGATCCTCGCATGGCCAACCCTTGGGCCAAGGCGCCTCTCACTCAGCAGATCCTCGCCCAGGTCGGCGCAAACGCCCAGGCCAACAAGTTCTTCTTCGATCTCGTGGCCAACCCCGAGGAGAACGCCATGACCAAACGCATGGCCATCGCCGGAGTGGCCGGCGTTGGCGGCGGACGCGGCCCCTTCGGCGGCGGCGGCGGCGACAACGAGACGGCCTCCGATCCCGCCACGCTCCAAGCCCGCCTCCAGGTGCTGAACCAGACCGGCCAATCGGTCGATCCCAACGACCAGCAGACCCTGGCCGTGCTCGAGTTCGCCCAGCGCAACCTGAACAACCAGATCAACGGCC
>CBFGQE010000005.1:0-21149 GCA_965650815.1 uncultured bacterium | reverse complement strand
TTCCCTCACACTGGATCGGACCGGAGGCCGTCCGCTGTTGGCGGGGCTTCGGCCGGGCTTCAGTCCTTCGCGGGCAGCGTCAGGCGGCCTTCGTCCAGGTCGATGAACTCGAACATGGTCTGGACAGTGCCGGGCGGGAGGCCGATCTCGGCGAGGCGCTCGTTCAGGCGGGCCGTCCCCGCGTCGCGCCAGCCGCGCTTGAGCATGAACCCGTTCCAGACCTCGATCTGTTGCTCGTCGGGACGGCGTCCGTGGGCGAAGGCCCATTCGAGCAGCTCCTCGTCCGTCTTGTCGCCCTTCAGCGTCTCGGCCTCCAGCGCCGCGTAGTCGATGGCGAGGAAGCGGCAGCAGCGGTCGTCGAAGCTGTTCTTCATGGCGGAGCCGCGCATCGGCTGCCAGCCCTCGGGCAGGCGGCCGGCGGCGGCGAGGCGGATCTTGTCGAGCATCCGGCCGAAATAGACGAGGCCGTTGACGGTGGCGGCCGGGCTGCGGAGCCCGGGGATGATGGTCGGATAGGGCATGGCCATGCGCGGGAGGATGGGAGGTCTATCGTTTCACGGCACGCACGAAGAAGACGCCGTCGCCCGGCGGCGCCAGCGTCACGGCGCGGTAGCCCACGGCCAGGGCGACCGTCTGGCGCGTGGTCCAGGTGCCGCCGACAATCTGTGGCGAGGTCTGGATGTCGTAGCTGGCCCCGGCCTCGCCGTAGAGCATGAACTCCATCGTGCCCGAGCCGTAGCCCAGCAGGTCGAGCAACGGCCGGGGCTGTCCGAGCTCCATCGTGCGGAAGAAGCCGAGCCCGTTCGTCACCACGGCCGGCAGCGAGAGCACGCGGTTGGTCAGCGGAATGCGGTCCAGGCCGCGCCAGCCTCCGGCGAGGAGGTTGGTGCCGAACTGGAGCTCGTATCCGGTGCCGGGTCGGCCGAAGAGCGTGAGGGCATCGAGCGGCTGCCGCGAGAGCTCCATCAGGGGTTCGCGGTTGATGAAGACGATCCTACCGTCGGCCGAGCCGACAGAATCCACGGCCGAGCCGGTGGCGCGCGTGCCGGTGACCTCGGAGACGGTCACGGGCACGAAGGCGGAAGGCCCGGCGTTGGTCGCGGTGAACTGGAACATCGCCACGGCGTTGGTCGATCCGACCAGACCGCCGCTGGAGACCAGCCGCAGCGCGTAGCGGTTGTTGCCCAGCGGCGTGAGCGTCGCACCCTGGAGATGGGCGGGAACGGTCGCCACCGTCGCGGAAGCCAGCACCGGGCCTCCAACCGTGATGACGGCGGTGGCGTTGGTGATGTTGGCCGTGCCGGTGAGGCGGATGGGCAGGGCGGCGGCTTCGTTCGTCAGCACCACGGCGGAACCGATCTCGATGCCCATGAAGTCGCCGAGCAGCACTTCAAACACGGTCGAGGCGACGAGCGCGGGCAACCCATCGTCGGTCACGCGGATGGTGATCGGCACGGTGGTGGAGGCGTATTCCGGCGTGGGCGTCCAGGTGAAGACGCCGTTGGTCGGATTGATCCGGGCTCCGCGCGGCGCGCCGGCTCCCAGGCTGAAGGTGAGCTGGTTCGCGGGCTGGTCCGGATCGGTGGCCGTGTTGGTCACGGTCAACTGCACGCCGACGAAGGCGGCCTTCGGCGATACGGGCGCGAGCACCGGCGGGAGGTTGACCTCCTGGACGACGAGCGTGACGGCCTGGGTGGCGGAGAGCGCCGGGAAACCGCTGTCGGTCACGCGCACGGAGAAGAAGTTCGTGCCCGGCCCGGCGGATTCGCCCGGGGTCCAGAGGATCTGGCCGGAGGGATTGAGCAGCAGCCCGGCGGGAGCGCCCTGGAGCATCTGCCACGTGAGCGACTGGGCCGGAACGTCGGAGTCCTGGGCGGTCAGCACGGGGTTGAAGAGCGACCCTTCGTCCGCCACCAGGAGGACCGAAGGCTGGACGACGGGCGCGGTGTTCTCCTCGAAGACGCGGACGCGGAAGGTCTGCGTGGCCGAGAGGCTGGGCGTGCCGTTGTCCGCAACGACCAGCGAGAAGAGGTTGGTGGTGCCGCCGTGGGCTCCGGTGGTCTGCCACGAAATCGCGCCGGTGGCGGGATCGATCAGGGCTCCGGACCCGGTGCCCGGCAGCAGGCGGAACGCGAGCGTCTGCGCCGCCCCGTCCGGATCGGAGGCGACGGGCTGGAGGCTGAAGAGCCGGCCTTCGACGACGCTCTGGTCGGGGATCGCGGCCAGAACGGGAGCCTGATTAACGGCCGTGGTCACGGTGGTGGCGGCCTGGGCAGCGGGCGGGGCGGACTCGGCGTTGCCGGCGGCGTCGGTCGCCAGCACGTAGAAGCCGTAGGCGGTGCCGGCGGTGCCGCGGAAAACCGTGCCGGAGGACGTCAGGCGCGAGGCCCAGCGTCCGAACGGACCGCCGTTGGTCGAGACATAGACGTCGTAGAAGGCCACGCCGCTGATGTCGTCCGTGCCGGTCCAACCAAGGTTGAAGTCGGCCGAGCTGATCGCGGGCAAAGGCGCGAGCTGGGTGGAGGGCGGCGTGGTGTCCGGCACCGGCACGAGGCTTTCGTAAACCAGCGTGTAGCTGCCGGTGGAATCGAAGTCCACGAAGTGCAGCAGGTTGGTCCTGGTCGGCCGGATCTCGCCGCCGAAGAAGAAGCGGTCGGTCGTCCAGGCGTTCGTGTTCAGGCCGATCTCCGTGCCGTTGCTCCGCACGATCCTCCTGAGGACGAAGTTGGTGCCTCCCGGATTGCCGATCCGGAAGTAGGACCAGCCGGGCGTGGCCGGAGCGGTGAGCGTGGTCTGGAGAGCGCCCACCGAAATGGGGTTGCTCAAGCCTGCGTTGGTCACGGCCGTCACGGGCACGATGGGCCCCTGCGAGAGATACAGCGTGTCCGGCAGGAATTGGGGATCGGCGAGGTCGTTGACCAGCATGTCGGGCCGGCCGTCCCCGGCCGCGCCGTCCACATTCACGATCCGGTTCAGCTCGTGGATCTCGGTGGCCCGGACGAGCGACAGGCGCTTGCCCGCCACGGCGTCCAGGTGTTCGAAGGAAGCCGAGTAGTTCGTGAAGCTGCCCTGGAGCGTCGAGGTGAAGAGCCAGCGGGCGATCTTGCTGGAGCCGACGCCGATGGGGCCGAGATCGACCTCCAGCGACGGGGTGACGGCCTGGTTTTCGAGCTGCGCGCCGATGATCTTGAAGTCGATCAGCAGCCCCTTCTCGTTCTCGACGATCTCGGGCTTGGCGCTGGTGATCTTCATGTTCCGGGCCTCGCCGTAGCCGACGTTGTCCACCCGCACGGCCAGCGCGTAGGGCAGGCTCGGCTCGATCTCCTGCGTGAAGGGATCGTCGGCGAAGACGTCGCGTTCGTGGAAGTAGCGCACGAGCAGCTCGGGCTGCGGATGCACCTGGATCGGGGCGGCGGCCAACGGCAGCGTCACCCGGATGCCGTCCTGCACGTAGCTCATCGTGCCGCCGACCATGAAGACGCGCGCGCCGTTCGTCGGAGCGGCGTCGAGCGTGGGCACCAGAATCCAGGAGGCGTTTCCTGCGGTGAAGGCCGGCAGGGCGCCGGTGCCGTCCACGCCCGTCATGCCGACGAGCTGGGGAGCGCGGACATCGAAGAGATCGGTGGCGTTGGTGCTGTCGCCGCTCTGGATGCTGAGGGTGACGAGAAGCTCGGAAAGCGGGCTCGCGGTTTCGTTGTCGATCTCCAAGGTGGCGTTGAACGCGTCACGCGTCAGCACCGCCTGCTGGCTCAGCTTCAGTTTGACCCGGGCGCAGACCTCGGCGGCCATCTGCATCACCTTGTCGAGCGAGGCCTGGGCGGCGCCGGGACGTCCGGCCGGAACCACGATGTTCAGCGGAGCCGGGCGGCAGACGCCCTTGAAGCCCGGAGGAGGACTGAAATTCGAACCGGCGTTGGCCGGAATGGTAGGAGCAGCTCCGCCACCGCCGCCGCCACCGCCACCGGCAATGGGCACCAGTTCATAGACGGCGTTGTAGAGCGCGGGCAGGTCGCAGCCGGTGGAGTCGAACACATAGACGGCGTTTTCCTTGTCCACGACGTTGGGGCCGCAGAGGTAGTTCCACAGCATCTCGGCCGTGACGGAGCATTGTCCGGTCAAATAGTCGGTCTGCTGGCGCAGGCCGCTCTGCTCCGGCGGTGGTCCGCGATGGACCGTCGCCGGGATCGTAATGGACTGGCGGGCGCCGAGCGTGCCGATGTTCGTGATCAGCGGGGTGATCTGGAACGCCTCGATGTGCGGGATGTTGAGCCGGACATCGCGGGCCTCGATCAACCCGTGGTTCTCGATGGTGAACTGGATCTGGAAGTCCTCGCCGGCATACTGCGACAGATCCACCGACGCCGGGCTGATCGTCACCACGGGGACAGGCACCTGGGTTTCAAACGTGCTCTCGACCTCGAACCGATAGCGATCCTGCACCGTGGTCGGCACGACAGTGAAGGTGTAGCTCACGGTCTGGCGCTGGAGGAAGGCGACGACGTTCGTCGTGTCGCCCGACCGGACGAAGGCCGACTGGCGGTAGGAGCTGTGGGCGGTCGCGCCGACATCCACGATGTAGTAGGCCTCGGCCAGGTTGGTGAAGAGCACCGAACCGTCCGCGCCGGTGACGTTCGTGGCCACGAGAGCGCCGCTCAACCCGTCGGTGACCCGCACCCAGGCGTTGGTCACGCGGGGGCTGCCGGGCGTGAAGTAGGTGTATTCGTCCTCGGCCACGACCTTCAGGGAACCGATGCCGTCCGAGACGGTGCGGAAGCGGTATTGGACCGAGAGCGCCGCGTTGGAGGAGTTGATCGCGATGGAGCCGGTGTAGTCGCCGAAGGCCAGGTCCGGCGGGGGCGTCAGCAGCAGGGTGATGACCGTGTTCGTGCCCGGCTCCAGCGGCGGCAACTGCTGGGGCGACGACAACGCGAGCCACGGCAGCGACGGGATGAGGATCTCCAGCGGCCCGGTGGCGCGCGAACCCGCGTTGGTCAGGATGAAAGAGACCGGCGTCTGGTGGCCGAGCAGCATCGTGGACTGGAGGAAGGACGGCAGGGCCGCGAGCGCGGGCGTGAAGAGGGACTGCCGGACACTGAAGACGAGGTAGTTCGTCAGTCCCTCGGCGGTGGTGACGCGCACGCCGACGGTGCTGTTGACGGCGGACGTGTCGATGGCGCGCACGTCGAAGCGCAGATACACGCGGGAATCACCGGGCAGCAGGTTGTTCGTCAGGACGGCGGAGACCTGGATGCTCGGATGGTTCGTATAGACCTCGGCGACGAGGCCGGTGAGCGGCTGGTCGCTGAGGTTGACCAGGGCAGAGGAAGCGCTGTTGGTCCCGCCTTCGACCACCACGATCGTTCCCGGAGACTCGATGTTGAAGCCGAGGATGGAGAACTGGTCCTGCCAGGCGGGCGGGTTCGCGGTGCTCGGATGCGTGGCGGCGATGCGGTAAAGCCCCGCCTCGGTAGGCAACGGGACGAAGTCCACCGCGAAGTTGCCGGACAGGTCCGTGATCGCCTGGATCGTGCGGCGGGTGCCGCGGACCTCGACATGCACCGTCACCGGAGCGAGCGCGGCCGGTTGCCCCGTCGCCAAGGACGTGGCGCTGCCGGTCAACGGCACGGGCTCGCCCTTCTGCGAGACCGTCACGGCGGTGGAGACGGTGGCGGTATGGGCCGCGCCGATCACCACGGGCACGGCGGCCACGCGGGCGTTGTTGTTCTCCAGAACCTCGGGCACGGCGTTGAAGACGTCGGCCTGGACGATGATCCAGTAGCTGCCCGGGACATCCGGCATCCGCACCGTGGCCTGTTGCTGGATGGAATCGCCGATGCCGAGCGGTCCGTTGTAGGCGGGCTGCGCCCCGATGGAATCGGCACCGAGCAACGGATCGGTGGAGATCAGCACGCGCTGGACGATGTTGGTGTTCGCGCCGCGCAGGCCGTTGTTCCCGAGGGTGAAGGTAACGGTCAGGTTCTGGCCGGTGAGTGCGTTGGTGGCGGCGGCGATTTCCGTGACGATGATGTCGGGCAGGTCCGCGTCGCTGACGACGACGGTGTCGGAACCGGCGGTGAAGCCCGTCGCCGTCGCGGTGATGGTCACGGTCCGGTTCCCGTCCGTCACGGCATCGGTGAGGCTGGCGATGTTGAACACCGCGCTGTTCGTTCCGGCCGGAATGGTCACGGTGGCGGGCACCGTCGCCTCGGTGGGAAGATCGGAGGCGAGGGAGACAACGAGCGGCGCGGCCGTGTCGGTGTTGCGGGTCACGACGGCCGTGGTCGCGGGGTTGCGGCCCTCGGGCACGAGATCGTCGGCGATGAAGATCCGGAGCGTCGCGCCATCGTCGTCCGTCACGGTGAGGATGTCCGGCGTGGTCGGGCGCAGCGGTTGGCCGAAAACCGAGTCGGCCACGTAGCCGATGATCGAGGTCGTCTTGGGTCCGTCCACCAATGTGTTGTTCACGGCGGAGACCGGGAAGCTCGCGCTGATCGAGCCGGACGGAATGGTGACGGACGCGGGCACGCGGGCGGCGTTCGTGTTGCTGCTCGAGAGGAGGACCACGATGTTGCGGGGACGCGGCGAAGGCAGCGTGACGGTGCCGTCGGTGGCGTTCGGACCGGCGCCTTCGCTCACGTTGCGGCTGGCGAGGGAGAGCACCACGTCCGGGATGTCGTTGTCCACGACGGCCAAGGAGGCGGACGAAGGCAGATGACCCTGGGCCGTGACGGTGACGATGTAGGCGTTCGTGCGTTCGATCAGCGAATCGTCGATGGCGGTGACGGCGATGTTGGTCGAGGCCATGCCGGCGGAGAGCACGACGGTGGCGGGCACGGAGACCTGGTTGGCGTCCGAAGCGGCGAGTTGCACGACGAGGTTCGTGGCCGTGGCCGGATCGCGCGTGATGGTCGCGACGGCGGCCGTGCCCTCGACGACGTTGGTGGGGGCGATGGCGATGGTCACGCGGCGCTGGTTGCTGTCGAGGACGGTCAGGGAATTCGTCGCCGGGTCATAGCCGGAGGCGGACGCGACGACGAAGGCGACCTGTGCCCCGTCGAACTCCGCGTCGGGCTGGGCGGTGACGAAGAACCCTGCGCTGGCCTGCCCGGCGGGAATCGTGACGGTCGCCGGGACGGTGGCCTCGGACGGGTCCGTGCTGGAGAGGTTGACCACCAGGGCCGAGGCGCGGCTGCCGTTGCGGGTGACGGTGGCGGAGACGTTGGGATTGACCGCGTTTTCGGCGATCTGGAACGCGTTCAACGTGAGCGTGAGCGCACCCGGCACCACGATGGGATTGGTGGCGATGAGGCTGTTGTTCGACTCGTCGGTCTCGCTGCGGCCGCCGCCCGAATCGGTCGTGACGACCAGATAGAGCGGCCCGGCCTCGCTCGCGGGCGGAATGGAGAGCGTGCGGGTGATCGAAAGGAAACCGTTCGCCGGGATGGTGTTCGTCACCTGGTGCGTGCCGAGCGCCTGGTCGAAGCCGATCTGGTCGTCGGCGGAAAGATAGAGCGTGTCGTTCCATGGGCCGACGGCGGGAACGGTTCCACGGTTGGTGACGCCGTAGGTGATCTCGAAGGGAACGCCGGGATAGGCCGTGGCCGGGGTCTGGATGGAGACGACGGCGAGGTCGGGCAACGGCGTGAGCGACGAGGAGACGCCGAGTCGGTTCGTGTTGTTGGCCTCGCCGGTGCCGCCGAGGTTGTATTCGAAGACGTTGTTGTTGATGTCCGCGACGACCGTGACGAGCAGGCCACCCGCGCCGGTGGTGTTGTTCGGCAGCGTGAAGGCGTAGGAACGCTCGCGCGTGGTGCCGTTGGTGATCGGGCCGGAGGTGTTGGTCGCGTAATAGACGGAGGTGTTCAGCAACGCCATGCCCTGGTTCGTGTTCACGATGAGCACCCGGTCGTAGAAGTTGTTCAGCACGGGACCGGTGCCGCTGTTGGTCAGGGTCCAGCGGATGGTCAGGTTCGTGCCGGAAACCAGCGTCATGGGTTCGACCGTCACGGCGCTGACGAGCAGGTCGGGATAGGTGTCGAGCGTGGTGTTCAGGGGGATCGACTGGCTGTTGTTCGACTCGGCCGTGCCGGCGGCGTTGGCCTCGGCGCGGTTGTTGAAGGTGTCGGCCGTGACCGTGATCTCCAGCGCGCCGACGGACTGCGGGCCGTCGGGCAGGTTCACGGAGAGGGTGCGGTTGCGGGACGTGCCGTTGGTGATGGGGCCGGAACCGTAGTAGGGCGTGGTATTGACCAGCTCCTGGAGCGTGCCGGTGTGGACGACACGGATGCGCTCGTAGAAGCCGTCGTCCGCGATGGCGGTGCCGTCGTTGGCGAGCTGCCAGGAGAGGTCGAGGCGCGCGCCGGAGAACGGTCCGGGCACGGGATTGACCGCGAGCCCGGTGATGCGGAGGTCGGGCGCGCTGAGCGTCTCGATGCTCGTCAGGTTGTTGGTTTCGGCGCCGATGCCGACGAAGTGCTCGAAGACGCCGCCCAGTCCGTCGGCCTCCACGCTGATCTCGAAGCGGCCATAGACCTGCCCGCTGTTCGGCAGGGTCAGCGCGACCTGGCGCGCGCGGAATCCGGCCGGGAGCAACGAACCGTTCTCGGGCAGCGCGGCGTCGTAGAGGACGTTGGTCGTCACGAGCGTCTGGGCGGTGGTGAGGTTGCGGAGGATGACGCGGTCCGACCACGAGTTGCTGGTGGCTCGGGGACCGGAGTTGGTCACGACCCAGCTCACGGTGATGGCCTGGGCCGGACGCCAGCCGTTCGTCGGCTGCACCGAGACGGAGGCGACGCGCAGATCGGGATACGGGGCCAGGGCGGAACTGAAGCTGGCCGTGGCCGAGTTGTTGGCCTCGCCCGTGCCGCCGGAGTTCTGCTCCAGCACGTTGTTGGCGGAATCGGTCGTCACCGTGACCTCCAGCGTGCCGGCGGCCGCGGGGCCGTCGGGCAACTGGACCGCAAGCTGCCGGGCGCGCTGGGTGGAGGGAGCGATGGGACCATTGCCGCCCGCGGCCGAATCGTAGACCAGCGTGGAGTTGACCAGGATCTGGCCGGTGCCGGTGTTGCGGACCACGACGCGGTCGGTGAAGGAGCTGGCCGTGGCCGCGCCCCCGGTGTTGCGGACGGTCCAGCCGACGGTGATTCCCTGCCCCGATTGCACGCCCGAAGGCGGAACGACGCCCACACCGGTGACGATCAGGTCGGGCGAAGAATTGGTCTGGAAGAGCGGTTCCGAGGGCTTCTCCGGATTGGTCCAGAA
Organism: uncultured bacterium; assembly: GCA_965650815.1. GTDB lineage: Bacteria > Verrucomicrobiota > Verrucomicrobiia > Limisphaerales > CANJSG01 > CANJSG01. The sequence continues at coordinate 11,888 of CBFGQE010000005.1, read as the reverse complement.
GGCGAAGGCGGTCGTCTGCGTGGCGACGAGGGGAGAGAAGCGGCCTTCCAGCGTGAGCAGATAGGAGCCATCGGCCGGAAGGACGACGCCGTCACGGTCGGAGGAAACGGTGAGGCTCATCGCCCGCGTGTTGACCGGCGTGTAGAGGTGCAGGGCCGGGGCGCTGCCGCCGCCCGAGACGATGCCCATCCCGTCGAAATACAGGCGCGCGCCCCGGCTGCCGTTGAACTGGTAGAGCCGGGTGATGGAGCTGGGGGACGACTCGTTGGTGACGACGGTGTCGAGGGCCAACGGCATGGCCACCGCCGGGGTCAGCAACCGGAAGCCATAGGTGCCGAAGCCGTCCGCGGGAAAGCTGACGGAGAGGACGTAGTCGCCGGCGGGCAACAGCAGAGAGGAGTCGTTCCCGGTGGTGCCGTCGGAATCGTCGAAGGGCCGTTGGCTGACGAGCACGCTGCCCGAACGGATCAGGTTCCAGCGCGCCGCGCCGTTGGTCAGGGCGTCGAAGAAGACGCGCGTTTCCGCGCCGAGGGAGAACGTGTGGTAGTTGGTCGTGCCCGCCGAGGCAATGGCGTTGGTCACGGCGACGTTCAGCGCCAGCGCGTTGGTCTGGTGGTTCACGGGCACGAAGACCGACGACACGGTGCCGGTGCCGGTGCCGTGGTAGTAGATGTGGCTGTCGATGACGAAGAGGTAGTCGCCCGTCTCCGGAAGCAGGAGGCCGGGGCGATCGCTGCCGACGCTGAAGTCGTCCACCGCGCGGCCATTCGGCTGGTAGAGGCGGCCCCGGGGCGTGCTGCCGAAACCGGAGACGGCGAGGGACTGGAAATAGACGCGCTGGCCCGCCGTGGCCGGGAACCGATAGAGAGCCAGGCCGGTGTCGCCACCGAGGACCGTCTGGTTCGTGGTGCCAAGCGCCGTGATCTGGGCCAACGCCGCGTTCCGCAGGATGAAGCGGTAGTAGGTCGGCGCGGTGGACTGCGAGGCCACGGAGAGCCGGTAGTCGCCGGGCACCAGCTCCATGCGGTGGTCCAGATCGGACGCGCCGCTGAAGCGCGGGTCGCGGTTGTTCATGTAGGAGCCTTCCGGGCCGACGAGGTTCAGCGTCCAGTAGGAGTTGGTCAGGGCGTCGAAGAAGACGACGTTCGTGGCCGCGAGCGTGAAGGTGAAGTGGTCCACGTCCTGCGCGCCGGAGAGGACGCCCTCCACCACCTGCTCCAGGGCGATGGCGTTGGTGGAATACGTGATCGGCTGATGGGCGAACGAGACGTGGCCGGTGCCGGTGCTGTTGTAGTAGGTGCGGCCATCGACCTGGAACAGGTATTCCCCGCCGAGCTCGAGGAGGACCGAGTTGTCGTCGTTGCCCATGTTGCCCGTGTATTGGACCAGGCGGCCGTTGGCGTCGTAGAGCCTGCCGGAAGGCGGGGAGTTGAAGCCCGCCGTGCCGTAGGAGCGCAGATGCACGCGCTGGTTGGGCGCGGCGTTGAAGCGGTAGAGCGCCAGGCCGATGCCGCCTTGGAGGTTGGTGGAATTGACCGAGCCGAGGGCCGTGGGAGTGGCCGTCTGCGCGTCGATCAGGCGGAAGGCGTAGGGCGTGGGCGCGGGGCCGGTCGAGGCGACCAGCAGGGTGTAGTCCCCGGCCGGGAGCCAGACCCGGTTTTCCCAGTCCGCCCCGTCGGAGAAGCGGGAATCGCGCGTGGCGACATGGACGCCTCCCGGCCCGTTGATCGACCAGTTCCAATACGTGTTGGTCAGGGCGTCGAAGAAGACCGCGCGGGCATCCGGCAGGCTGAAGGTGAAGGCGGCCGTGTCGCCGCCGCCTTCGAGGTTCCCTTGCACCGGCGCGCCGAGAACGAGCGCGTTGGTGGCGGGCTGCACGCTCTGGAGGACGAAAGCCACGGTGGACTGGGGGGTGGTGTTGAACCAGGAGCCCTCGACGGCGAAGAAATGGGTCCGGCCGGGCTGGAGCGAGAACGGCGCGTCGTCGGAGCCCGGCGAACCGTGGACCAGCACCTGGCCCTGCTCCCGGGTGAAGACGCGCGTCTGGTTCGCGTAGTTGTGCCCGCTGTTCACCAGCCCGTCGTGGAAGAGGACGGCGCCGGGGGGTGCTTCGAGGCGATAGACGACGGAGGCGCTCGACGGGACGAGGACGTTGGTCACGGCGGTGTTCAAGGGCAGCAACGGCGCGGTCAAAAGATCCATGACGCGGAAGCGGTAGCTGCGGGCCTGGCCGGAGCCCTGCACGATCTGGAACTCGTAGTCGCCTGCGGGAAGATCGACCCAGGGCTTCTGCATGAACTCCGATGTCCAGAGATTGACCGGCGGCTGCACGAGGCCCGTTGAACCCAGGACACGGAGCGACAGGTTTTCGGGATAGCCCTGGAAGTTGAAGTAGAGCACGGCCGGCGCGGCGAGGGTGAGGCGGTGCGAGTTCGTGCCCGGCCCCGCCTCCAGGCTGTTGGTGTAGGTCTGGCCGAGGACCAGCGGCTGTCCGCCCAAGGGCGGAGGCGGGATGTTCGGGAAGGTTTCAACCGAGAGGGTGAAGGCGGCGTTCGTGCTTGCTTCCACCGCGCCCTCCACCAGCAGGGTGTAGGCTCCGCCGACGACGAACAGGTTGCTCCGGACCGACTGCGCGAACCAGTCCGACCAGACCATCTGCCCAAGGGGATCGATGAGGCGCCAGACGCTCCAGGCGTTGCCGCCCAGCGTCTGTCCGGTGACGCGGAGGCGGTCTCCGGCCTGGGCATCGATCCGGTAGGCGCGGGAGCTCCAGCCCGGGCTCAGGCCGCTGTTGACGGTCGTGTTGAGCGCCAAGGCGGGTGCGGAGGCCAGGTTGAGCATCTGGAACGCGAAGCCGCCGACGGCGTCGCCGGGCGCGGTGACGGTGATCTGGTAGGCCCCGGCCGAAAGGGACAGCACGGGATTGGAGCCGTAGTGGTAGGAGTCGGAGCCGTTGAAGCCGCGGTTGTCCACGACCGTTCCGTTGGGGCCGTCGAGGCGCCAGCGGAAGGTGGAATTGGTCCAGGAGTCGAAGATCAGCTTCGCGGGCTGCGCGAGCGTGAAGGTGTAGCGCTGCTGCTGGCCGGGGAGGCCGATGGTGCCGGTGACGAGGCTGTCCAGGGTCATCGGCTGCGGCGTGGCGGGATCGATGACGACGCGGAACGAGTGGACGCCCTCGACCGGCGGGTCGTATTGGCTGCCGCCGACGAACAGCATGTAGGTGCCGGTCTCCGAGAGGGTGAACGGTCCGCGATCGGAGAAGCCCGCGTTGAACAGGTCGTCGCCATAGGGGGAGACCAGACGCCACTGCGACGGGGAACCGCCGGACCACGCGTGCAGGTAGCCGCTGGCGGACAGCGCGTCGATGAAGAGGCGGTCTCCGGCGGACGCCTGGAAGCGGTAGATGTTCGCCCCGGCGGCCGGAGAGTTCGTGCCCTCCACGGTGGCCAGCGGGGAGATCGTCCGCGCCGCGGCCAGATCCAGCACGCGGAAGAAGAACTCGCCCACGGCTTCCGAGCCGGCCGCGTCCACCGTCACCGTGTAGGCACCGGGTGCCGCGTCGTAGATGAACAGGCCATCGGAACCGAAGGTCTGGTTGTTGTTCAGCGTTCCCGTGGGGCCCGTGAGCACCCAGCGGAGGCTCGGGTTGTTCGTGAGGGTGTCGAAGAGCACCTGGGTGGCGGACGGGATCGTGAAGGTGTAGCGCCGCGCCTGGCCCGGATGCGCGATGGTCCCTGCGACCGTCGCGCCCACGGCGATCGCCTGGGTGGAGTTCGTCACCGGATTGACGGTGAAGCCGAAGGTGCCCGAGGGCGTGCTCTCGTAGAAGTTCCCGCCCACGAGCAGCGTGTAGCGGCCGTTGGCGGGGAGCGTCAGCGGGCCGAAGTCGCCGAAAAAGCGGTCCATCAGGACGGTGCCGTAGGCATCGAGCAGCAGCCAATAGGGCGCACCGGCGTAGGTGAAGCCGCTCACCGGGGCGGAATCGAAGTAGATGGTCTGGCCGGCGGTGCCCTCGAAACGGAACGCGGTGGTGCCGCTGGTGGGGACCAGCGCGTCATTGACCGGACTTCCCAGGGCGATGGGCGTGGCGGCGGAAAGGTTCAGGATTCGGAAGCCGTAGCTGCCGGTGGCGTCGCCGTTGGCCGAGACCGTGAAGGTATATTCTCCGGCCAGCAGCTCATGAACGAACCATCCGCTGCTGGTGAAGGAGGCGCTGGCCACCGTGGCCGCATGGGGACCGCGCAGCGTCCATGAGATCTGGTTCACGCTGTTGGACAGCAGGTCCACGCTCACCAGCGCGCGGTCGGCCAGGGTGAACGTGTAGGTCTGGGTCTGGCCCGGATGCACGATGGCTCCGCCGGTCGCGGCCCCGAGCACCAGCGGCTGGGTGCCCGGCGCGATCGGCGAAACGACGAAGCTGAAGTTGCCCACCCCGTGCGGCTGTTCGAGATGATGGCCTCCGACCAGCAGGGTGTATTCGCCGTCCGCGGGCAGGGTCATCGCGCCGACATCATAGAACGACTGGTCGAAGAGCGTGTTGCCGAACGGATCGATCAGCAGCCAGTAAGGCGCGCCGGCATAGGTGAAGCCCGAGTAGGAGAGAACATCGAAGAAGAACCTCTGTCCTGCGCCGGCGACGAACCGATAGGCGGTGGTGGAGGTGGCGGGATTCAGGCTGCCGTTGACGGTCGCGCCCGGCGCGATGTCCGTCGCGGTCGCGAGGTCCAGCATCCGGAAGGCGAAGGTGTTCGTGTCGTCGCCGTTGGCCGCGACGGTCATCGTGTAGTCGCCGGCGGGGAGCCGATGGACGAACCATCCGCCCGAGCCGAAGTTGCGGAAGTTCTCCAGCGTTCCCTGCGTCCACCGCAGCGTCCAATACGCCGTGGAGAGCGCGTTCGAGATGATGTCCACGGTGACGGTCCTGGGCTCCGCCAGGCTGAAGGTGTAGGTGCGGGTCTGGCCCGGCTTCTCGATCGCTCCGCCGACGATGGAGTTGAACGGCAGGGCCGCGCCGGGGGAATCGGCGGTGACGATGCGGAACGAATAGGTGCCCTGTGCGCTGGTCTCCAGATCGCGCCCGGCCACCAGCAGCGTGTAGGTGCCGCCCAGAGTGATCGGTATGGGGCCGGTGTCGAAGAGCCCTCCGTCGATCAGCACGCGGTCATGCGGGTCGATCAGCTTGACGAACGGGTGTCCCTGGTAGGTGAACCCCGAATAGGCCAGCGAATCAAAATAGATGCTCTGCCCGGCAGTGAGCTGGACCCGATACGCGACCACGCCGGATGCGGGGCTGTTCGTGCCGGTCACCACGGTGTCCAGCGGGACCAATGCACCCTGCGACGCGTCCACGATGCGGAACAGGTAGGCGTTGGTGTGGTTGTTGTGCCCGTTGACGAGCAACTGGTAATCGCCGGCCGGAGCCTTCAGGACGTTTTCCCCCATCGAGCCGTTGTCGAAATAGCTGCCGTAGGAAACCACCGTGCCGCCGGGGCCGAGGATCTGGCGGTAGGGACCGGAGCGGTTCGTCAGCACGTCGAGGACGAGCCACTTGGGCTGGTCCACCGTGAAGGTGAAGGCGTTGGTCGTGCCGACAGGCAGCAAGGGGCCGGTGTAGGCCGTGCCGAAGGACAAGGGCGTGCCGGTGAAGTTGCGCGGCTGGTTGCCCACGTGATTCACCGTGAAGGAATAGCTGTTCGTGGTCGCGGTCTGGATGTCGCTCTCCAGGAAGAGCACATAGGTGCCCGCGTCCGGCACCGTGTTGGTCCCCACGTTATTGAATCCCGCCTGGAAAAGGTAGTTCCCGTAGGGCCCCAGCAAACGCCAGTAGGTCGAACCCACGGCGGTGTTTCGCGTGAAGGTGAACTGGTCCCCCGCCGCCGCCGTGAACTGGTAGAACTCCGATCGCCTGGGCAGGAGCTGCCCGTTCGTCACCACCGTGCCGGGCGCGATCAACGTCGCTTCGGTCAGGTCCACCAGCCGGAACGCATAGCTCGGAGTGTCCCCGCTGGCCGCGTCGATGCTCATCACGTAGTCGCCTTCGGGCAGGACCAGCAGCGGGTTGCCGTTGTTGCCGTCGGAAGAGACGAACGAGCGGTTGGTCACGACCACGCCGGAAGGCCCGCCCAGATGCCAACGCAGCGACGACGCATTGGTCAACGCGTCGAAGTAGAATCGCTTGGTCGAATCCAGCGACAGGGTGAACACGTCCCTTTCGCCCGGGTAAGCGATCTCACCCTCGATGATGTTGGTCCGCGTCTGGCCGAACGTCGTTCCCGTCGCGACCACCGCGAGGCAACCGGCCAATCCCCATTTGACCAAGGCAGATTTGATCCAAGAGGTTCTCATAAAAATTGCGCGTTGATTGTCCCGAACCGGCCACCGCATTGACGACATCGACACCGCGTCCCGGAGGTGTGATCTAATTTTGGGACAGCAATGCCGTTTGGCGATGTAGGACGCAAGCCTGAATCCCTAGAGGCCTGTCGTTTCAAGCGCTTGCGGGCAACTTGCATGACCGCCGACGCGTCTTTGGCCACGCCGTCCTCGGGAACATCCTCTAAAAACGAGACACTCGATCTCGGCTTCTGGGAACCGATGATCGAGTGTCGCGACGAGCTCTGGGAGAAAGCGGCTACTTCTGGCGGATGAGGATGAACCAAGCGCAGTCGGTGTTCTTCACGTCGCCGGCCAAGGCCACCACGTCCGCTTTCTTGATCACCTCCGTGCGGGTGACGACGAGGTTGTCCTTGCCGATGAGCCGGATCTCATACTTGGAATCCGCGAGGGCCTTGATCTCGACCACGGCTTTGTCGCTCAACTGGAACTTGGCGACCGCGCCGTCGTCTTTGACCGAACCCTTCTTGCGGTTGACGAGGAAGTAGTTCTTCCACTGGAAGACCTTCTTCAGCCGTTCGGCGAGATCGCCCTCCAGATCCTTGTGGTCCGGATCGGGCGATTTCGCGTCGTTGGTCCCCCAGACGAGGGTCACCTCCAGCTTGGTTTCTGCGGCGGAGGCCACCGTTCCGCAAAGGAGCAGGCCCAGAAACGCGGCGAGCGCGCACAGATGTCGTGTCATCGGGATCATCTCAGTCAAGGGGGGCTTCGGAAGTGGCGTCGGTGCTGTCGGCCGATGACTTGTCGAAAAGATAGACGACCGTCAACTGGTTCTGCTCGGAGCGAAAAGTGATCGCGCCCATCTCCTCGGAGGCGATCACCATCTCGCCGGGGACATAGGGCGCGGTGCGCAGCGAAAGCGCGGCCACCACGGCCACGGCCGCGACGCCCGCCACCGGCAGGAGCAGCCGCCGGAACCAATCGAAGGGAGCGGGTGCCGGAATGCGAGCGGCGACCTTTTCCTCGGCCTCGATGCGCCGCTGGATCTGGCTGAAGTAGAACTCGCGCGTCTCGGGCACGGCCATCACGGGTTCGCCGCGCCGCACGGTGTCCCGCACCAGCCGGAGTTCGGCGGCCAAGGCGGCCCCGGCCGGATCGTCGGCCAATTGAAGCTCCACGCGCCGGGCGTCGGCGGCGGCCAACTGGCCGTCCACATACGCCTGGATTTCGAGTTGCTGGTTCGTGTTCATGTGTCGTCGTTCTTCTTCCAGGAGGCCATCAGCCCGGCCATGCGTCGCCGGGCGTAGAACAGGCGCGACATGATCGTTCCGATCGAGCAGCCCATCCGTTTGGCGATCTCTTTATACTCAAGCTCTTCAAATTCGTGCAGGATCAGGACCGTCCGGTGCTCGTGGGACAGCTTCTCCAGCGCCTCGTCGATCCGCTTCCGCAGTTCCGTCCGCTCCAGTCCGGCGGTCGGGTTGACCGTTTCCGTGGGCAACAACCGTTCGACGCCGCCCGACTCCTCTTCCATCAATTCAATCGAGTCGGTCCGAAACTTTTTCTGCCGCCGCAGATGGTCCAGGCAAAGGTTGATGACAATGCGCGTCATCCAAGTGGCGAAGCTGGAGTCGCCCAGGAACTGGCCGATCCGCTGCCACGCCTTCACCCAGGCATCCTGCGAAAGATCCAGCGCCTCGTCCTCGCGCCGCACCATGCTGAAGGCGCGTGCATACACTTTGTCGCGATGTCGGGCGACGAGCTCCTCGAATGCCACCATGTCGCCCTTCTGGGCGGCTCGGACGAGCGGCATATCGTCGGGCGGAGGAATTTTTTCCGGTTCTTTCGACACAGTTAGGACGCGGCGCGGTTCGGGTTATTCAGCGGGTCGCGCCGCAGACTACAGCTTGCCTTTCGTGCTCGGCAACTGGCCCTCGATCCGCGGGTCGCGCGCGCACGCCGCGTCCGTCGCGCGGGCGAAGGCCTTGAAGAGGCCTTCCACGATGTGGTGCGGTTCGTCGCCATAGAGCAGTTCCAGATGCAGATTGCACCGCGCCTCGTTCGCGAAGCCCTGGAAGAATTCCCGGGCCAATCCGAACCGGAACGCGGAGGACATGTCCTGCGTCTTGTCCAACTCATTGATGCGCAACTGGCCGAACTTATTCAGTCCGCGCCACACGAGATACGGACGCCCGCTGAAGTCGATCACGCACCGCGCCAGGCATTCGTCCATCGGCACGTAGGCCTCGCCGGTGAACGGATTACGCGGATCGAATCCCGTGCCATAACGGCGGATTCCCTTCTTGTCGCCGAGCGCCTGGACGAACGCCTGCCCGAGCGCGATGCCGCAATCCTCCACCGTGTGGTGCGCGTCCACTTCCAGGTCGCCCTTGCACTTGAGGAAGAGATCGACCGTGGCGTGCTTGGCGAAGAGCGTGAGCATGTGGTCGAAGAACGGCACGCCGGTCTTGATGGTGGATTTGCCGGATCCGTCGATGTTGAGCCGGACCTCGATGGAGGTCTCCTTCGTGGCCCGTTTCAGTTGCGCGTGGCGCTTGAGCATGGGGGCGAGACTAGCGGAGCCGCCGGTCGCGTCGCCAAGGGAAAACCCGCCATGATGACCCAAATGGAGGATTGTCCGAATGCGCCCGACGACGGGAGAGTCTTCCCACATCCCATGACCTTCGCCCGATTCGCCCTCACGACCGCGCTCGTCTCGTCGCTCGCCTGGCTCACCGCCTGCCGCACCCCTTCCACCGAAGCGCGCTTGAAGCCGCTCTTCAACGGGCGCGACTGGACCGGCTGGGATCTGCGCGGACAGGCCAAGTATTCCATCCGCGACGGCACCATCGTCGGCGAGACCGGCCAGGGCGGCCACGGCTGGCTCTGCACGGACCGCACCTACGGCGACTTCATCCTGGAACTGGAGGTCAAGATCGACTCCGGCAATGCCGGCATCCAGATCCGCAGCGGCTTCAACGCCAAGAACGACATGGTCGGCTACCAGATCGAGGTCGATCCCAGCAAACGCGCCTGGTCCGGCGGGCTCTACGAACAGGGCGGCCGCGCCTGGCTCCAACCCCTGACCAACAACCCCGCCGCCCAGCAGGCCTTCAAGGTCGGCGAATGGAACCGCTACCGCATCGAGGCCGTCGGCACCCGCATCCGTTCCTGGGTCAACGGCGTGCCCGCCGCCGACTACTACGATGGCCAAAAGCTCGAAGGCCTCATCGCCCTCCAAGTCCATTCTGGAAAAGACGTCCATGTCGAATACCGCAACCTCCGTCTCGCCGATCTCGGCCGCCACGAATGGCGTCCACTGCTCGACGGCCAGACGCTTCAAGGCTGGCGTCCGAGCGGCAAAGGCACTTGGACCTACGAGCAGGGCGCGCTCGTCGGGCGCCACTCCGCGACCGAAACCGACTACGGCCATCTGCTCGGCGAGCGTTCCTACGGCGACTTCAGCGCGCGGGTGACTTTCAAGTCGGTGAAGGGCAACAGCGGTTTCTACTTCCGCACCGAAGAAGGCGGAGCGAGCGGCGTCTCCGGATTCCAGGCCGAGATCGATCCCGCCAAGGACGTCGGCGGTCTCTACGAAACCAACGGCCGCCAATGGGTCAGCCAACCGACCGAGGAGCAGTTGAAGAAATCCTTCAAGCCCGGCCAATGGAACACGCTGGTCGTCCACGCCTACGGCGGCCGCATCGAGACGGAGGTCAATGGCCAGAAGATCGCTCGCCTGGAAAACGATCCCGGACGTCGCGAGGGCAAATTCGCCCTGCAAGTCCACGGCGGCCAAGACTGCGAAGTCTGGTTCAGGAGCGTGGAGATCCTCGCGCCGGTGCGCTGAGCCTGGCGAACCGGATGCCTCAGCCCAACCGCCGCTCCCATTCCTCCGGCTTGAAACCCACGAGGCCAAAGTCTGGCCCGAGCACGAAGGGGCGTTTCACGAGATTGCCGTTTCCGGCCAGAAGGGCCAGCGCCTCGTCTTCCGGGAGCGTCGGCAGCTTCGCGGCCAGCCCGAGCGCCTTGTAGTCTTGGCCCGAGGTGTTGCAGAGCCTCCGGAGCTCGCCGCCGTGAAAGGCCAGCATCCGCGCCAGCTCCGCCCGGGTCGGAGGCGTTTCGCGGATGGGGACGACCTCGTGCGCGACACCCCGTTCCCTGAGAAACTTCAGCGCTTTGCGACAGGTGTCGCAGCCGGCGTAGGCAAAGACTTTCAACATCGCGGCGAAGGCTGCCAAAACGCCCGCCCACGGTCACGCCCACAGCCTCGGATACCCGCCGGGACCATCGATGCCGGACCGCACGGCCGGGCCTGCTTGGGCGTATGCGCAGGCGCGGCGGACTCCGACCCGCGTTCACATTCGCGTCAGCCGCGTTAAGCTATTTCCCCGCGATGGAATCCCACCCGCGCCTTGCCGCACGCGGGCCGGACATCCCAAGCTCCCCGCCCTGACACGATGAACACGCTGCACACCGCCCCGTTCGGAACGCTGCCCGATGGCCGCGCCGTCACCTGCTTCACCCTGAAGAACGCCGCCGGCGTCACGGTGAAGCTGATCGACTACGGCGCGACCGTGACCGAGATCCACGCGCCGGACCGCAACGGCCGCAGCGGCAACATCGTTCTCGGCTTCGACAATCTCGCCCAGTATCTGACGGAGAGCCCCTACTTCGGCTGCGCCACCGGCCGCTTCGCCAACCGCATCGCCCAAGGCCGGTTCACCCTCGATGGAAAGACCTACTCGCTGGCGAAGAACAACGGTGAAAACCATCTCCACGGCGGCGTGGCCGGCTTCGACAAGAAGCTCTGGTCCGCCAAGCCCCTGCCCGCCACGGCCGATGGCGTGGCCGTGGAGTTCACCTACGTCAGCCCCGACGGCGAGGAAGGCTATCCCGGCACGCTGACCACGGTCGTGACCTACACCTTGACCGCGAAGAACGAGCTGCGGATCGACTACCGCGCCACCACGGACCAGGCCACGCCGGTCAACCTGACGAACCACAGCTATTTCAATCTGGCCGGCTCTGGGGACGTCCGGGGCCACGTGGTCTATCTGAACTGCGACGGCTACACGCCGGTCGATGCCGCGCTGATCCCCACCGGCGAGATCGCGCCGGTCCAGAGCACGCCGCTCGACTTCACCACGCCCGCCACGATCGGCGCCCGGCTCCTGCTGACCGGGCTGACGCCGCCCGGCTACGACCACAACTACGTGATCAACGGCGGCGGCCAGTCGCTCACGTTGGCGGCGCGCGTCGTGGAACCCGGCTCCGGCCGTTCGCTGGAAGTGCGGACCACCGAGCCCGGCATCCAGCTCTACAGCGGCAACTTCCTCCCGACCGAACCGCTCACCGGCGTCGGCGGCGTGAAATACGCCCAGCACGGCGGCTTCTGCCTGGAGACGCAGCACTACCCGGACTCGATCAACCAGCCCAAGTTCCCCAGCGTGGTCCTGCGCCCCGGCGAGACCTTCCGCTCGACGACGATCTACACCTTCGGCGTGGCCTGAGGCGGCGGGGTGCGGTAGGGCGAAGGCTCCCGCCGAGCCGCC
>CBFGQE010000004.1:0-21467 GCA_965650815.1 uncultured bacterium | reverse complement strand
TGGGGATTGAACAACGACGGCCAGACCAATTCCTCGGTGGCGCTGTCCAACGTCGTCGCCGTCGCCATCGCGGCCGGCGGGTATCACAGCCTGGTCCAGTCGATCGACGGCGCGGTCGTGGGTTGGGGGCGGAACGACTATGGACAGCGCGCGGCTCCGGCCAGCCTGAGCCAGCTCGGCGGTTCCTATTCGGTCCAAGGCACGGTGGACACCAACACCGTGGGGCAATACGAGCTGGTCTATCACGTCACCAATCATCTGGGCGGCGCGAACAGCCTGCGCCGCATCGTGGAGGTCATCCCGAATCCGCCGCCCGTGCTCTCGATCCAACGGACCGGCACGAATGCCGCCACGATCAACTGGGTGCCGAACACCCCCGGCTTCATCCTCCAGTATCGCGACTCGGTCACGGGCGGCCTCTGGAACGCGGCGGCAAGCGGAGCGACGAACCCCGTCGTCCTTGGCCTCACGAACGCGCCCCGGTTCTTCCGCGTGGTGCAGCCCTGAAAAGGCCCGTCCTGCAAACGGCCTTAGCCGTCATCCCAGCGGGGCGCCCCTGCGAGAAGCTCCCGACGGATCGCGCTTCCGGTCTTTCAAGGCGGGTTCTCCGGAGCGGTTCCGGCCAGGAGGATCATCAGCGCGATGACGAGTCCCCACAGCAGCAGCCCGATCAGAGCGGTGAAGCCGGCGGTCAGATACGTGTGGGAGCCTTTCCGGTGGAACAGGCCGCCGAAGCGGAGCCGTGTCTTCGGCACCGTCCTGTCCCACGGATCGCACTTCACCGAGCCGAAGGTCAGGATGGGAACGAGCAGCGCGCCGGTGCGGTAGGCGACCATGTGGATCACGAATTCGCCCACGATCTGGACCAGGATTTCTCCAAGGATGCTGCCGGGCATGTCCGTGACGTTTGTGGACGAGAGCGGGTTTGTCCAACCGCCGCGCCGCCGGATATTCAAACGAACCTCGCCCCCAAATCGGGCGGGGCGGCGCGGGCTTTTCACCGCCTTGAATCTTGGCCCAGCATCGCGCCATGCGCATGACCCGACGCCAGTTCCTCGCCAACGCCTCCCTCCTGACCGCCAGCATCATGACCGGTTGCAGCGCGCCCGCGCCGCGCCGCCGCGTATCGCCCAATGCCAAGCTGAACCTCGGCGTCATCGGCGTCTCCGGGCGTGGCGGGGAGAACCTGGCGGGCGTGGCGGGCGAGAACATCGTGGCGCTGTGTGACGTGGATTCGACGCGGCTGGCCGAGGCCGCGATGAAGTTCCCGCAGGCCGCGCGCATGTCCGACTACCGTCGTTTGCTCGACCGGACGGATCTCGACGGCGTGGTCATCAGCACGCCCGACCACACCCACGCGGTCATCGCCGTGGCCGCGCTCCAGAGCGGACGCCATGTCTATTGCGAGAAGCCGCTCACGCACACGATCTCCGAGATGCGCCGCTTGATGGACGTGGCCAAGCGCTCCGGCCTCGTCACCCAGACCGGCAACCAGATCCACGCCACGGGCAACTACCGCCGCGTGGTGGAGAAGATCCAGGCCGGAGTCATCGGTCCCGTCAGCGAGGTCCACCACTGGGCCGCGAGCGTGTGGGAAACGAAGCCCTGGCCCGCGACCGGGCAGCCGGTGCCGAGCACGCTCGACTACGAGAACTGGCTCGGCCCCGTGCAATACGCGCCCTACAGCCCCGAGTGGGTGCCCTTCAACTGGCGGCGCTGGTGGCGCTTCGGCGGCGGCACGCTCAGCGACTTCTGCTGCCACCACATGGACCTTTCCGCCTGGGCGCTGGACCTGACGCTGCCCACGGTCATCGAAGCGGAAGGTCCGAAGCCCGACGCGCATTGCGTGCCGACGGGGCTGCGCGTCCGCTACGAGTTTCCGGCCAAGGGCAGCCGCCGCGCCGTCACCATGTTCTGGCACTCCGGCGAGAGCCGTCCGCAGGTGGCGGGAGTCCCGGACCTGTCGAAGTGGGGCGGCGGCACGCTCTTCGTCGGCTCGAAGGGCATGCTGCTCTCCGACTACGGCCGCCATCTGCTGCTGCCGGAGGAAAAGTTCAAGGACGTGCCCGCTCCGGCCAGGACGTTGGCCGATTCCGTGGGGCACCATGCGGAGTGGATTCGCGCGGTGAAGGGCGAGAACCTCGCTTTGCCGCAGTTCGCGAAGGACGGCCCGACCAATTCGCCCTTCGCCTACGGCGGGCTGCTCACGGAGATCGGCCAGCTCGGCAACATCGCCTTCCGCACCGGCAAGCGCATCGAGTGGGACGCCGCCCGGATGCGGGCCAAGGGCGTGCCCGAAGCCGACCGCCTCATCCACCACGAATACCGCAAGGGCTGGAAGCTGGGCTGAGAATCCGGGACGCCGCGCCGTCCGGCCTCGGTCCGAGCCGGACGGCGAGAATCCACTTCCCACCCGGCCGGTGTGGTTTACATACACCGGCAGCATGAAGTCCGTTTCCGTAGGCATCGTCGGCGCGTCGGGTTACTCCGGTGAGGAACTCGTCCGCCTGCTCCTGAACCACCCGCACGCCGAGCTGACCACCGTCACCTCGCGCCAATACGCCGGGCAGACGCTGGCCCAGGTGTTCCCGAGGTTCGCCCATCTTCCCAAGGCCCGGGCCATCCGCTTCACGGAGTCCAGGCCCGAACTGGTCGCCAAGACCGCGCAGGTCGTCTTCCTCGCGCTGCCCCACGGCGTCGCCGCCGAATACGCCGTGCCGCTGCTGGAGCAGGGCTGCCAGGTCATCGACCTCAGCGCCGACTTCCGGTTGAAGAGCCCGGCCGTCTATCAGGAGTTCTACGGCCACGAACATCCCGCGCCGGACCTGCTGGCCAAGTCCGTCTATGGCTTGCCCGAGGTGTATCGGGAACAGATCCGGAGCGCGTCGCTCGTGGCGTCACCCGGCTGCTATCCCACCAGCATCCTGCTGCCGACCCTGCCGTTGATCCGCGCCGGCCTGATCAACCCGAACAGCATCATCGCCGACTCCATGAGCGGCGTCAGCGGCGCGGGGCGCAAGGCGGAGATCGACTACCTCTTCTGCGAGTGCAACGAGAGCGTGCGCCCCTACGGCGTGCCGAAGCACCGGCACCTTTCCGAGATCGAGCAGGAACTGGCCGTGGCCGCCGGCAGCCCCGTGGTCATCCAGTTCACCCCGCACCTCATCCCGGTGAACCGCGGCATCCTCACCACGCTGTATCTGGCCCCGGCCAAACACTTCTCCATGGCGGACGAAGCGGCGGCGTTGAACCAGGCCATCGCCGAGACCTACGCCAAAGCCTACGCCGACGAACCGTTCGTCCGCGTGCTGGAAGGCAAGGCGCTGCCCGACACCAAGAACGTGGTCGGCACCGCCGTCTGCGAGTTCGGCTGGCGGCTCGATCCGCGCACCGGCCGGTTGGTGGTGATGAGCGCCATCGACAACGTGGTCAAAGGCGCCTCCGGCCAGGCAGTCCACAGCCTGAACCTGATCTGCGGTTATCCGGAGACGGCGGGATTGCTTTGAAAGGCGGACATGAAGTCCAGCAACCGTCGAAGGAAGGTGGCGCTGGGCGGAGCCATCCTGCTTTTGCTGGGTTGGTGGCCCCTCTTCTATGCCCTTGATCGTCCCGGCAGTGCGGAGTCCCACGAACAAGCATGGAGGACGGCTCGGGATCTGATCAGGGTCAATGCTTGGATGGACGCTCCAGGGTCTCTTTCGGACCATTTCCGTCCCAGAACATGGCTTTGGTATTTCCGGGGGAGACCCACGCCGTCGAGCCTCTACTCGACGATGGTTCACGAAGAGAAAGAGCTGATCTGGATGGGTGTTTTCGACACCGAGGATATTGTCCTGACCAACCGCGTCGCGGACGAATTCGGCGAATGGTTGAAGCAACCCGGTGCCCGGGACTTTGATCTGGAAGAGAACATTGCCAGCATCCGGCTGGAGGGAATCAACAAGGTTCGACTGTCAGGAAAAACCACGGACATCCGGGCAATGACGAAGGCTATCCGTGCTTGGGACGCCGAAGGGGCGGTCAACTGGGAGTGAACGGATGCCGCCTACTTGACCGTCTTGCTTGCCGGGGAAGGCTGCTTTTTCTCCGTGACACCTTTTTGCTTCAGCACCGCCGTCATGGCGATCAGCAGGATGCCCGCGAGCACCAGTCCTCCGAAGAACAGCATGAACATCCGGGCGGCGCTGGCCTGGTGGCGATGGCGAACGGTCGAGGGCTTCATGGCGTCTTGCCGAAGAACGTAGCGGGATCGCCCGTCCCGGACAATCTCCCTGATTGTCCGTCGCGGCCCGCGTGGAGGTTCTCAAGATTTTCACCGTTTGCCTTCGACCAAGGTCCGGCTCCAAGCTGTGCGGGCATGATCGCGTTGATCGACTATGATTCCGGCAACCTCCGCAGCGCCCACCGGGCGTTGTTGAAGGTCGGTGCCGACGTGACGGTGGTGCGGGACGGCAAGGCGCTGCGCGAGGCGCACGCGGTGGTGCTGCCGGGCGTCGGCGCGTTCGATGACTGCGTGAACGCTCTGCGCAAGCAGGAGCTGCTGGGCGCGGTGAAGGAAGCGATCGATGCCGGCAAGCCGTTCTTCGGCATCTGCGTCGGCTACCAGGCGCTGTTCGAGCGGAGCGAGGAGTTCAACAGTTGCGCGGCCGGCCTCGGCGTCTTCGGCGGCAGCGTGGTGCGGTTCACCGAACGGCCCGGGCTGAAGATTCCGCAGATCGGCTGGAACCAGCTCACGATCAACCGGCCCGATTGCCCGATGCTGAAGGACGTGAAGGACGGCAGCTTCGTCTATTTCGTCCACAGCTTCTACCCGCAGCCCAAGGAGCCCGGCATCGCGGCCACGACCACGGAATACGGCGACACGTTCACCTCCGCCGTCTGGCGCGACAACGTCTTCGCCACGCAGTTCCACCCGGAGAAGAGCCAGGACGTGGGGCTCAAGCTGCTGGCGAACTTCGTGGAGTTCGCGAAGCGGAACTGAGGGCGCGTGACGGCGTGTTGGAGCCCCATTTGGCCTCTTGCCGTTCGTCCGTTTCTTGGCCCACGGTCTTCCGCAAAACCAGATTCCATGCAGCACCGTTTCATCACCGAAGCCGAAGCCCTGAAGGAAGAATTCAAGGGACGCACCAACTACTGGCTCTGCCGCCCCGAGATCGCCGAGGCCAAGGGGCTCCAGCTCTGCCGCGCCGCGTTGCCGGGCGGGGAGGGCCACCCCTTCCACACCCATCCTGAGCTGGAGGAGATCATCTACGTGCTTGAAGGCGAAGTGGAGCAGTGGGTCGAGAAGGAGAAGCGCATCCTCAAGCCCGGTGAAGTCGCCCACATCCCGGCCGGCGTCGTCCATGCCACCTTCAATCCCACAAGCAAGGACGCGGTCATCCTCGCGATCCTGACCCCGGCGGCGTCCAAGGGCCCGTTCCTCGTGGATGTCAGCGGCGAAGAGCCGTGGCGTTCGCTGCGGCCCAAGGCCACGACCTGATCGGTCCGAGCGTCTCGAACGAACGGGTCGTGGCCTTGGGCCGGTCCGTTCTTCAACCTTTGCCGGAGCGCGGGCTTGCTGCATCTTCGCCGCCATGTCCGATCAATCAGAAGCTCCGTTGGACCGTCTCTGGCGCGAGTATGGGTGCATGTTCAAGGCTTGGGACGACCTGACGTTGGCGCGTTGGATGGCCCAGACCCTGGGGCAGCTTGAGGCCCATGCCTGGCGCCTGTCGCATCCGCTGGTGGGCTCCTATCGCCTCGCGGCCACGCTGGCGAACGACCGCGACATCTGGCTCAAGCGCATCGTCTCCGTCCCGGCCGCCTACCAGTTGGCCGAGTGCTGCCGCGCGCCGCTGCTCCCGCTCTTCACCCGCGACGTGGCCGACAGCGGGCTCATCTGCCAGCACTGCGGCGGCACGGCCGTGGCCTTCGACGACCTGCCCGAGGCGGTCAAGCCCGCCATCAAGGACTGGGCCGCGCGCTACGGGCCCGTCCACCAGGTGGCGCATTGGGACGACCGCCAGCGGAAGCGTTCGGGCGACTACGACAAGGCCTTCGAGGACGCGGCCGAGAAGGCCGAGAAGCTTCTTTCCGAAGCCGCCACCGTCATCGCCCCGGCGCTGCTCCACCACTTCTCCGCCGTGATCTGGGAGGACCAGGACGAATGCCTTGATGTCCGCGCCGAGGACATCGAGATCTGCTGAGGCCCGCCGATGCGCATCACCCGCAAGACGCTGCTCGTGGTCGCCACGAGCCTTTTCCTGCTCATGCTGCTGGGCGTGGTGGTTGTCTGGCTGGCCATCGATCCGGTGATGAAGCGGTTCCTCGTGGCGGCGGTGGAGCAGCAGACCGGGCTGAGCGCGACGGTGGAGGAGTTCCGCTTCCGCCCGTTCTCGGGCGAGGTGCAGATCCGCCGGATGAGGCTCTACCAGCCCGCGACCAACGGCGGCGCGCTGGTCATGGACATTCCGGAGGTCTTCGTCGCGCTGGACCTGGCGGCGGCGGAGACGAACCGGCTCCAGTTCCGCGAGCTGCGGCTGGACATCGCCGAGGCGAACATCTCCAAGGAGCTGGCCGATCCGGCGCACTGGGAGCACCTGACCAATCCGGACTCCACCAACCGCACCGAGGTGGCCTTTGGCGGCATCGACAAGCTGACGCTCTCCATCGGCACGCTGCGGTTCCCCGATCCCGAACGGCCGGAGAACCTGGTCGATCTGCCGATCAACCTCCGCAACCAGACCTTCACCAATCTCACGGCGACGAACCTGGAAGCCGTGGCCTACTTCATCTCGATCAAGGCGGCCGCCAGCATGATGTTCCAGCCCTCGGGCGGCGGCCTGTTCTGAGCCGCAGGGAAAGTCCGGCGCGGAGGCGGCCTGAAGCGGTGGGACGCCCGCTGGAGGAATGCGTTGAATCGCCCGGCTCTTCGGCCATATTCCCCGCGATTCCCACGACTCATTCCGTGCCATGCCGAGCCATGCCTTTTCCTCGGCCCCATGCAGGGGCGTTTTCTCCCGGATGTTACGGTTCCGCGTCGGCCTGTTGGCGCTGATGCTCGCCCTGCCGGCCATGGCCCAGGAGGTCCTGGTGCCGACCGGCTCCTTCTGGCGCTGGCGCAAGGGGACGAACGAGGTCTCCACGCCCATCGCGGCCTGGCGGACCAACGGCTTCAACGACTCCACGTGGACCATCGGCAACGCGCCCTTCCACTACGGCTCCAACCCTTCCGGCGGCGACGACGGCGTCACGGGCGGCACGCTCCTCCCGGACATGCGCAACCGCTATCGCGGCGTGTTCCTGCGCACGACCTTCACCGTGACGAACCGCGCGAACATCGCCTCCGTCCGGCTCACCGCAAACTACGATGACGGCTTTGTCGCCTGGATCAACGGCGTCGAGGTCGCCCGGGCCAACGTGAACAGCGACCCGACCTTCACGTCCGTCGCCACCGCTTCGCACGAGGCCGATCCCGCCGTGGCCTTCACCGTCGGACCATCGCCGCAGTCCTACCTCGTGGACGGGCTCAACGTGCTCGCGGTCCAGGCGCTGAACCAGAACCTGAGCAGTTCGACCGACTTCCGCTTCGAGACGTCCCTCGCGGTCACGCGGGTGGATCTCTCCGTGCCCACGGTGCTCAACGCCGTGCCGGTCGCGGGCGCGACGGTCGGGGCGTTGACGCAGGTCACGGTGAATTTTTCCAAGGAGGTCTTCGGGGTGGATGCGGCGGATCTTCTCATCAACGGCCAGACGGCCGATCTCGTTTCCGGCAGCGGCCAGAGCTACACCTTCTCCTTCGCCCAACCGTCCGCCGGTCCGGTGGAGATCACCTGGAGCGAAGGCCCGCTCATCACCGACTCGCTCGGGCAGGCCTTCAACCCGCTCGCGGCCGGAGCCACGTGGGGCTACCTGCTGGCGGACATCGTCGCGCCCACCGTCGCGGAACAGGCTCCGGTGCCCGGCGCGATGGTCAACCAGTTGGGCCAGCTCGAAGTTTCCTTCAGCGAACCCGTGCTGGGCGTGGACGCGGCCGATCTCCGGATCAACAACGTCGCCGCCACCGCCGTCACCGGCTCCGGCGCGGGCCCGTATGTCTTCCACTTCACTCCGCCGCCCGCCGGAACCGTCCAGTTCGCCTGGGCCGCCGGGCACGGCATCATCGATGCGGCCCAACCGGCCAACGCCTTCACCGGAACCAACTGGACCGTGACGCTCGATCCCGCGCTGCAAACCGGCAGTGTCGTCATCAACGAGTTCGTCGCCGCCAACCGCACCGGCCTCCTCGACGAGAACGGCGAGGCCCACGACTGGATCGAGCTGCGCAACCGGGGCAACACCACCGTCAACCTTGCGGGCTGGTCGTTGACCGACGACGAGGACGTGCCCGGTCTGTGGACCTTCCCCGCCGTCAACCTCGCGCCCGGCCAGTTCCTCGTCGTCTTCGCCTCGGGCAAGGACCGGCGCGTCCCCACCGGCGGTAACCGTCATCACACGAACTTCAAGCTGAACCCCGACGGCGGTTATCTCGCGCTCTTCAATGCCGAGTCGCCCCGCGTGGCCGTCACCGAGTTCCCGCTCGAATACCCGGAGCAGCGCAACGACCACTCCTACGGCCGCGACGCGGGCGACAACTGGCGCTACTACGCCACGCCCACGCCAGGCACGGCCAATGGCGCGACCACGCTCACCGGCGTGGCGCAGGAACTGGCCTTCACCGTGGGCAGCGGCTGGTTCGATGTCCCGTTCAGCCTGTCGATCTTCTCGCCCGATCCCGGCACGACCATCCGCTACACGCTGGACGGCTCCGAGCCCACCGCCTCGACCGGCCTCGTCTATGCAGGACCGCTGAACATCGCGGAGAACACCGTGCTGCGCGCCGCCGCCTTCAAGACCGGCCTGCTGCCGTCGCGGGTGAAGACGCGCACCTACCTCTTCCTCGACCAGGTGATCGCCCAGCCGAACAACCCGGCCGGATTCCCGGACAACTGGGGCACGGGCAACTTCAACTTCCCCGACGGCATCATTCCCGCCGACTACGAGATGGACCTCGACCCCGTGCGGGTCGATCCGAACAACGCCGCGTCCGCCCTCGATCCGGTGAAGCTCCAGCGGTTGAAGGACGGCCTGCGCGAGCTGCCGATGGTGTCCATCGTGATGAACCGCGACGACATGTTCGGCGCGACCGGCCTCTATCCGACCTCTTCCTCGGCCAACAAGAACAAGAACGACAAGGAATGCGCCGTGGAGATGGTGCTGCCCGACGGCACCTCCGCATTCTCCATCGACGGCGGTCTCCGCCTGCACGGCAACGCCAGCCGCGATCCGCACAAGAATCCGAAGCACGGCTTCAAGCTGCTCTTCAAGGGCGACTACGGCCCGTCGGATCTCGAATACCGGCTCTTCGAGGACTCGCCGGCGGAGGAGTTCGACGACCTGATCCTGCGTCCCGATTTCGGCACGAGCTGGCGGCATTGGTCCGACTCTCCCTCCGAAGGACTTGGCGCGCTCCAGCGTAGCCGTGCCAGCCGCACGCGCGACGCCTGGTGGAAGGACACCTTCCGCGACATGGGCCGTCTGGGCAGCCACAGCCGCTACTTCCATCTCTTCATCAACGGCCTCTATTGGGGCGTCTTCGACTTCACCGAGCAGCCGACCGACAGCTTCGGTCCGAACTATTTCGGCGGATCGAAGGCCGACTACGACGTCTATGACCAGGGCGCGCTGAGCAGCGGCACCTCGGCCGCCTACAACGCCATGCTCGGGCTCACCGGCCTGGAGAACGCCGCCGCCTACGAGCAGATGAAGCAGCGGCTCGATGTCCCGTGGTTCATCGACTACATGCTGCTCCAGTTCTACGTCGGCGCGCAGGACTGGGGGAACAACAAGAACTGGTATGCCATCCGCAAACGCGTCCCCGGTCCGGAAGGCACCTTCAAGTATCTCCCTTGGGACGGCGAAAACATCCTGCTCAACGAGAACATCAACCGCGTCTCCACCACCGATCTCCCCAGCGGCCTGCACCAGAAGCTGGACGACAACGCGGAATACCGCCTCGCCTTCGCCGACAGCGTGCAGAAGCACCTGCTCTCGCCCGGCGGCGCGTTGACCGCCGAGGGCAACATCGCCCGCTGGCACAAGTGGCAGGCCATCCTGGACAAACCGATCGTCGCCGAGTCCGCCCGCTGGGGCGACTACCGCCGCGACGTGCATCCGTATCAGAACGGCTCCTACGAGCTCTACACACGCGAAGCCCATTGGATGGCGGAGAATGCGCGGATGACCAATTCCTACTTCGTCAACCGTCCCGGCATCGTGCTGAACCAGCTCCGTGCCGCCGGGCTCTATCCGAACGTCGTCGCGCCGACCTTCGGCCAACACGGCGGCCGCGTTCCGGCTGGCTTCGCCCTCGCGATGTCCGCTCCCGCCGGAACGATCCACTACACCACGAACGGCGTGGACCCGCGCGTCTCGGGCAGCGGAGCCGTCGCCGGATCGGCCCGCGCCTATGCCGGTGCGCCCGTCGCGCTCGGCTCGTCGATGACGGTCAAGGCGCGCGTGCTCCAGAACGGTGCCTGGAGCGCGTTGGTCGAAGCGGACTTCTCGGTCGGCGAACTCGGCCTGCCGCTGCGCTTCACCGAGATCATGTATAACCCGCCGGGCGGCGACGCCCATGAGTTCGTCGAGCTGCGCAACGTCGGCCCGACGCCCGTCGATGTCGGACGCTTCAGCCTCGAAGGCGTCGCCTTCACTTTCAACGAAGGCACCATCCTCCAGCCGGGCGCAACCGTTCTGCTGGCTTCTTCCGCCAACACCAACGCCTTCAAGATCCGCTACCCGGGCGCGGTCTTCGCCGGAACCTTCGACAACAGCCTGTCCAACGGCGGCGAACGCCTCGCGCTGCTCGACCGCGACGGCGTGGTCGTGACGGCGGTGAACTACGACGACGCCAACGGTTGGCCGCTCGCGGCCGACGGTGGCGGGGCTTCGCTCGAAGTGGTCGATCCTCTGGGCGATCCCAATTCCCCGGCCAACTGGCGCGCCAGTTCCGTGCCCCACGGCACGCCCGGTTTGCCTCCCGCGCCCTTCACGCTCGGCGCGGTGCAGTTGAGCGAAGTCATGGCTGACAACGTCTCCGCCGTGGGCAATGGCGGGCAGTTCCCCGACTACGTCGAGCTGGTGAACACCGGCGCATCCACCGTCGATCTCTCCAATTGGAGCCTGAGCGACAGCAGCGATCCCCGCGCGTTCGTTTTCCCCAACGGAACCTCTCTGGCCGCCGGGGCGCGGCTTGTCGTCTGGTGTGATTTGGCCTTTGCCGCGCCGGGCCTGCACACCGGCTTCGGTCTGGCGAAGAGCGGCGACCAGGTCTTCCTCCACGACGCGGCCACGAACCGCGTCGATGCCGTGGCCTTTGGCGCGCAACTGGCCAATCTCCCCATCGGCCGGGTGAACGGCGTCTGGGTGTTGAACACGCCCACGCCCAACGCCGCGAACCTCGCCGCTGCCACCGCGCCCGCGTCGCAACTTTCGATCAACGAGTGGCTGGCCAATCCGCTGACCGGCGCGGCCGATTGGGTCGAGCTGTTCAACCGCTCCACCACCGCGCCCGCCGCGCTGGCCGGCCTGTATCTCGGGCTCGACGCGGCGCCGCACCGGCTGCTTTCGCTCTCCTTCATCGCGCCGGGCGGACATCTCCAGCTCTGGGCCGATGAAGGCCCGGGCGCGGACCATCTCCAGTTCAAGCTGGCTGCGGGCGGCGGCACGCTCGTGCTGCATGACAGTGCGGGCGCGGAGATCGAGCGCGTGGTCTATGCTTCGCAGCCAGAAGGCGTCTCCAGTGGCCGTCTGCCGGATGGTTCGCCGAACATCGTCGCCTTCCCCGGCAGCGGCAGCCCCGGCGTTTCCAACTACGTCTCCAGCTACACCGGCCCGGTCTTCAGCGAACTGCTCGCGCGCAACGTCCGCACCTACGTCACGCCGTGGGGCGGTCGGGCCGATTGGGTCGAGCTGCATAATCCCGGAGCCTCGGCCGTTGCTCTCGGCGGCATGGCGCTTGGTTTGGAGGCCTACGGTTCGGACCGCTGGGTTTTCCCGGCCGGAGTCCAGATCGCGGCCAATGATCGGCTCGTGGTCTATTGCGCCGCCGATCGCCGCGCCTCGACCGTGCCGGAAGCCGGGCTCAACACGGGTTTCAATCTCCCGGGCACCGGCGGCGATCTCCACCTCTTCAACGCCGCCGGTCAGGTCGTGGACCACGTCGGCTACGGCTTCCAGTTGGACGGCCGTTCGATCGGCCTCAACAGCGGCGAGTGGCGCTTGCTGGATGAGCCTACACCCGGTCGGACGAATGCCGGTCCCGCCACGCTGGGCTCCGTCTCCAATCTCCGGATCAACGAATGGATGGCCAGCGCCGCCGATGGCATCGACTGGTTCGAGCTCTACAATCTCGACGCGCTGCCGGTGGACCTCGGCGGTCTGCTGCTGACCGACGATCCGTCGGCACCCGGCATCGAGCAAAACCCGATCGCGCCGCTTAGCTTCATCGCCGGTCGCCGTTGGGTGACGTTCATCGCCGATGGCGACGCGTCGCTCGGTCGCGACCACGTGGTTTTCAGCCTGGGCAGCAGTGGCGAGACGCTGCGCCTGTATCGCCCGAACCTCGGCTTGATCGACGCGGTGGATTTCGGCGCGCAGACGCTGGGTGTTTCTCAAGGCCGCTTGCCCGACGGCGCGACGAACGTCGTCTCCTTCCCGGCCACCGCCTCGCCCGATGCGGCCAACTGGCTGCCGCTCGGCGAAGTCGTGATCAACGAGGTCCTCGCCCACACCGACCCGCCGTTGGAGGACGCCGTCGAGCTGCACAATCCCGGCCCGACCAACGTCGCCATCGGCGGCTGGTATCTGAGCGACAGCGCGGCGGACCCGAAACGCTTCCGCATCCCCGACGGCACCACCCTCGCGAGCGGCGGTTTCCGCGTTTTCTACCAGAACCAGTTCGGCCCGGCCGACGGCGAGGACGACGTTCCGCCGCTCTTCAGCTTCAGCTCCGCCCACGGCGACGAGCTGCACCTCTCCGAAGCCGATGCGCTGGGCAATCTCACCGGACGTCGCGCGAGTGTTTCCTTCGGCGCATCGTCCAACGGCGTCTCCTTCGGCCGCTGGCTGACCAGCGTGGGTGTGGACTTCACCGCGATGGCCAACCGCACCTTCGGCGTGGACGCGCCCGCGAGCGTCGCCGCGTTCCGCACCGGCACGGGAAAGACGAACTCCGCCCCGCTGGTCGGTCCCGTCATGATCAACGAGATCCACTATCGCCCGCCCACGCTGGCTCCGGGCGAAGCCATCGGCGCGGACGCGGAGTTCATCGAGCTGCAAAACCTCACCGGTTCTCCCGTCACGCTCTACGACGTGGCGAATCCCGCGAACGTCTGGCGCTTGGCTGGCGGCATCACCTTCGACTTCCCCGCGAACACGAGCATTCCGGCGAACGGCCGGCTCGTCGTGGTGCCCTTCAATCCCACGGGCAATGCGGCGGCGCTGGCCGCGTTCCAGAGCCGTCATGGCGCGGGCGCGACGCTGGTTGGTCCCTACGCGGGCCAGTTGAGCAACGACGGCGAGAGCGTCGAACTGCTGCGCCCCGACGCGCCCCAGACCGCGCCGCACCCCGACGCGGGGTTTGTCCCCTATCTCCTCGTGGACCGTATCGTCTATGGCACCAATGCGCCCTGGTCTGCTGCGGCGAACGGCGGCGGTGCTTCGCTGCAACGCCTCGTTGCGTCCGCCTACGGCAACGATCCGGCGAACTGGAAGGCGGAAGCGCCCACGGCTGGACGCGGCAACGACGAACCCGGCGACGACGCCCCGGTCATCGCCACGCCTCCTTCGGCCATCACCCTCGCTGCTGGTGGCAGCGGTTCGCTGGAGGTCGTCGCCACGGGAGCGGGGCCGTTGGCCTACCAATGGTTCCTCGGCGAAACGCTGTTGCCCGGAAAAACCGATGCGTCCTTAGCTTTCAACCCCGCGTTGCTGCAAGACACCGGCAGCTACCGCGTTCGGGTGACGAACAGCTTCGGTGTCGTCTTCAGCGCGCCCGTGGCCGTCACCGTGCTGGCCCCGCCGACGATCACGGACGATCTCGACGACACCGTCGTCGTCCAGGGCCAGCCCATCACGTTGCGCGTGACCGCGACCGGCTCCGCGCCGTTGACCTACCGTTGGCAGCGCGGCGGTTCGGATCTCGACGTGCCGTCGCAGGATTCGCTGGCCATCGCCGTGGCGCAGTTGGTCGACGCCGGCAGCTATCGCGTGGTCGTCAGCAACGCCGTGGGCTCGATCACCAGCCGCGTGGCCACGCTCATCGTGCGAGTGCCGCCGACGATCACCGCGCATCCGGCCGGAGCGGTCGCGACCGAGGGAGAAACGATCTCGCTCCAGGTCAGCGCCACCGGCGAAGCGCCGCTCACCTACCAGTGGCGCAAGGGCGATCAGCCCATCGCGAACGCGAACCAGCCGGTGCTGGAGCTGGCGGATCTCGCTCCGGAAGACGCCGGTTCCTACAGCGTGCGGGTGGCCAATGCCGTCGGCGAAGCCTTCAGCGATCCGGCTGTGGTGGTCGTGGTCGAAGCGATCCGTTTCGGGGCGCCGCAGCGCCTGGGCGATGGCCGGTTCTCGACCGTGCTGAGCGGTCCTTTGAATCAGGGCTACTTCGTCGATGTCTCGACCAACCTGCTGGACTGGTCGGAGCTGACCTTCCTCACGTTGACCAACGGTCCGGCCACCCTGATCGATCCCGCTGCCCTCCAGTTGGACGAACGCTTCTACCGGGCGCGCAAGGCGGAGTAGGAAGGGCAACGCCTCGGCGCCGCGCGCGGATCATGCGTTCTGCTGAACCGCGCAGCCAAGGTTCAGCCGCCTACGACTCGTCGGCGGCGATGACGCGGAGGATCTCCTCCAGCGTGGCCTCGCCCTTGAGCGCGCGGTTCAGGCCGTTCTGCCACATGGGCTGCATCCCCTGGTTCACGGCGATCTGGTGGAGCTGCTTGGTGGGGATCTTCTGCATCACGGCGTCGCGGAAGACCTGGTCCACGAGGAGCATTTCCGTGACGGACTTGCGGCCGCTGAACCCGGTCTCCATGCAGTGGCGGCAACCGGCGCCGCGCCGGAACATCGCGGTCTCCTGGGCCTCGGCGGGGACGAGCTTCAGCAGGCTTTCCTCGGGTTCGTAGGGCTCGGCGCAGAAGGTGCAGTTCTTCCGGATCAGGCGGACGCCGAGCACGCCGATGACGGACGAGGCGAGGAGGAAGGGCTCCATGTCCATGTTGATCATGCGCGCGAAGACGCCGGCGGTGCTGCCGGAGTGGATCGTGCTGATGACCAAGTGGCCGGTCAGTCCGGCCTGCACGGCGATGTTCGCGGTCTCGGGATCGCGGATCTCGCCGACCATGATGACCTGCGGATCCTGTCGCATGAGGGAGCGGAGGGCGACGGGATAGGTGAAGTCCTTCACCTTGTTGACCTGCGCCTGGGAGACCATCGGCAGGTTGAACTCCACGGGGTCTTCCACGGTGGCGATGCTGATGGTGCTGCCATGCTTGCTGATCATGTGGCAGAGCGCCGAGTAGATCGCGGTGGTCTTGCCCGAGCCGGTGGGGCCGTTGAGCAGAATGAGGCCGCTGGGCTTGGCGAGGAGTTTCTTGAACTTCTCCAGCGTCTCGTCGTCGAAACCCAGCCCGGCGAGATCGAAGCTGCGGTTGCTGGGGTCGAAGAGGCGCACGACGATCTTTTCGCCGCGCGTGGTGGGGAAGATGGAGATGCGCTGCTCGACTCCGCCCAACTCGGGATCGCCGGGGGCGTGGCCTTCCTGCGGGATGTCCGACTGGTAGGTGATGAGGTTGGCCATCACCTTGAAACGGCCGGAGATCTTGTCCATGAGCTCCAGCGGCAGGTGGACCAGTTCCTGGAGCACGCCGTTGAGGCGGATGCGGACGACGAGCGTGCTTTCCCAGGGCTCGATGTGGATGTCGCTCGCGTTCGCCTGGATGGCGTCGAAGAGCAGATACTTCACGAGCACGCCGATTTCGATTTCGTGGCGGGCGGATTCGGATTCGAGGTAGCGGACGGTTTCGCTCACAGGTGCCTTCCTTTCGCGGCAGAGAGGTAAGGGGAGCGAAGCGCGGATGCCAGCAACTTCTCGTGTCAGGAACGAAAAAAGCCGCCGACGCACGGGGCGACGGCGGCTCGGGTTCCGTGGAGACGATGTTACTTCGTCTTCAAGTAGGCCGCGATGTCGGCGAGGTCCTGCGGGGTGAGGCCCATCTGGTCGGCGCTCAACATGAGCGAACGGCCAAGGCCCTGGACGGATTCGACGCGGTTGCGTGGAACCATCTGGGTCAGGCCGCCGGCGGAGACGACAATGGTCGGGTCGCGGTCGGTCAGGACGATGCCGTCGATCTCGTCGCCGTTCTTCAGCTTCACGGTGGAGCCTCCGAAACCGTGGGCGATCTCGTCGGAGGGCTTGATGATGGCGTTCAGCAGCACCTCGGTGGTTTGGCGCGAGGCCCAGCCCGTGAGGTCGGGACCGAAGTCCACGCCGGTGTCGCCGACGCGATGGCAGGAATAGCAGGCGGAGACTTTCTGCGCGCCACGTTGCACGTCGCCCTTGAGCTTCGCGACGTCGGCCACGGTGTAGGTGGGCGGCTCGGGAGCGGCGCTGGAGACGGGCGTGAGCTCGACGGCGTCGGGGTTGTAGATGCCGCGCGACTTGAGGGCGGCATCGAGGCCGTGGTCCTTCCACTGACCGCCCTTGCGGTTGAGTAACCACCAGATGGACTCGGCCTTCACGGCTCCGTCGGTGCCGGCGGCGATGTCGAGCATGGCTTCGGCGGCCTCCTTGGAGGCGTTGAAGCCGATGGCAGTGGTCGCGGCTTTGCGGTCGGAGACGGACAGTGACTTGGCCAAGGCGCGCGTGCGGAAATCGGCCACGCTCTCCGGCGTGTGCAGGCGCCAGGCGAGACCGGCGAACTGGGCGGACCATTGCGTGGCATCGGGATGGTTCAGCTTGGGTTTGATGTAGGCGTAGATCTCCGACTCCTTGCCGGTGCAGCCGGTGCCCCAGGCCTCGAGGTAGGTGCGGTCCGCGCCGTCGTAGCCCTTGGCCAAGGCGAGCAGGATGTCCTTGGACTGGTCGAAGGAGAGGTCGCGCATGGCGAGGGCGACTTCGCGGCGGACGGCGGGGGATTTGTCGGTGGCGAGCTTGCTGGCGTGCGTGAGCAGGTTGTGGTTCTGGCGACGCAGCGCGCGGAAGGCGACGATCTTGGTCTGTTCGTCAGGCTTGCTGAACCAGCCTCCTTTCAAGGTGGACTCGACCTTGGCCACGCCCTTGAGCCCGAGTTGTGAGAGCAGCCAGACGGCGCGGGCTTGGACGTAGGGATTCTCGTCTTTCAGCAGCGCGGAGACCGGTTTGAGCGCTTCGTCGCCGCGTGCTTTAAGGGCGTGGAATCCGGCGCCTCGAACATTCACCGCCGGGCTCTTCAACGCGGCGAGAGAGCCTTCTAGCGTAGTGAAATCGACCTTGGGGATGGAGGGTTTGAAACCCTTGGGCGCGACGCGGTAGATGGTGCCGGAGGTGGAGTCGTCCCAATCGCCGTGGCCGCCCACGCGGGGATCGAACCAGTCGGCCACGTAGATCGCGCCGTCGGGACCAACTGTGACATCGCTCGGGCGGAAGAGCGTGCGGAGTTCGCGCTGCTCATTGCGGCCGCCGAGGAAGTCGGTGCCGGCGAACTTTCCTTCCTTGTTCGAGGTGAGGAAGTCGAAGCGCTCCAGGTTGTAGCCCGCGCCGTCGAGCTTGGGGAAGTAGCCGAAGACGACGTTGCGGCCGGGTTCGCAGCTCAGGAGCAGGCCGCGATATTTTTCGCCGAGCGCGCTGTCCTCGACGAAGGCGATACCGGTCGGGGAACCGCCGCCATAGACGTCGCCCGGCGGCATGGAGCCGGGATCTTCCTGGCGCCATTGCGACACGGGCACGGACTGGCCCGGACGCCGGTCCGCGCCCCAGCCCCGGAGGCCGTCCAGGGAGTTGAAGCCCGCGTTGCCGAATTCCAGCAGGAAGCTGGTGCGGCAGGCCGGGGGATCGTCGTTGTCGTTCTGGAAGACGTCGCCGAGGGAGGTGATCGTCTGCTCGTAGCTGTTGCGGAAGTTGTGGCCGATGATGTTCACCGCCGTGCCGTCGGGATTCATCCGCGCGGCGAATCCGCCGATCCACACGTGGCCGT
Organism: uncultured bacterium; assembly: GCA_965650815.1. Classification (GTDB taxonomy): domain Bacteria; phylum Verrucomicrobiota; class Verrucomicrobiia; order Limisphaerales; family CANJSG01; genus CANJSG01. The sequence continues at coordinate 3,213 of CBFGQE010000004.1, read as the reverse complement.
CGTCGCTCTTCTGCCCGGCGATCTTCCGCGCGTCGAAGAGCGGGCGCGGCCCACCGTCGCCGTAGGCGCTGCCGATGCGGAAGGTCTTGCCCGACTTGTCGGTGAACTGCGCGCCGCAGTTGCCCGCGTTCCAATACCATTGGCCGTCCGGGCCGACGGTGACGGAGTGGAGGCTGTGGTCGTGCTGGAAGCCGTTGAAGCCGGTGAGCAGCACCTCGCGCTTGTCCACGGCGGGATCGAACTTCCGGTCCCGGTCCACGTCGGTATAGACGATCATGTCCGGGGCCTGGGAGACGATGATGCGGTTGTCGATCACCGCGATGCCGAGCGGGGCCTGGAGGCCGGGCTCCTGCACGAAGACGTGGCTGGAATCCGCCTTGCCATCGCCGTCGGTGTCTTCGAGGACCATGATGCGGTCCCCCTGTTCGGCGCGCCGCGCATGGCTGCGATAGCGGACGCCCTCGGCGATCCAGACCCGGCCATCCTTGTCGATGTCCATGTTCGTCGGGTTCTTCAGCATGGGGGACGTGGCCCAGACCGTGACTTCGAGGTTCGGATCGGACAGCGAGAACATGCTTGCGGGCACGAGCGTCTCGGCTCCGTGGATCGAGAGGCTGGCCAGGCAGGACAACGCGGAAATGCAGACCGGTTTGTAGTTCATGGGTGCGCGGATTTTGCGGCGGAACGGGCCCGGAGACCAATCGTATTTTGCCGGACCGCCTTCTGGATGGAGAAGAGGGGAGCGGTATTCATGCGATGCGGGCGGCCGCAGGACGGTCTTCCCGGGGGCAGCCCGCAGAAATGTGCGCGTCCTTGAGAATTTCCCGTTGCGGGAACGGCAAGGCTCCGTATTTTCAACGCAATCTCTCCCGCTTATGATTGGGCTGCCAAACTATGTCGTTGGGGCTACCGCGTTCGCGCCTATGCTCCTGTTGGCTTTGGGAATCTTCTGGACCTTCCTTCTGGTCGCGTCGCTGACTCTGGCGGCGGCGAACGGCCACGATACCGAGGGCGCGTCGCACAGCGACTGACAGGGGCTCCGGTCGGCACTGCGCCGATCAGGAAACCGGTGTCATCCGGTAAAACAGGTTGACCCCCGTTTCCAACGATGATTAGCCTCCCGGCCGCATGTTTTTCCTGTCCAGCCACCTGGTAGTAGTCCGCCTTGCGTAAGGCGGCCTGGGAGCTGGCTCATCTACAGGTCGCCCGCAGTTCCGGCTCGGAACGCGGGTTTTTGTTTTGGAAGACCTGCGGATTCGGAAGGGACGGCGGAGCGGCCGCCAACAAACTATGAGACATACGATATCGGTCCTGGTGGAGAACAAGTTCGGCGTGCTCACGCGCGTCACCGGCCTGTTCAGCGGTCGCGGCTACAACATCGACTCCCTGAACGTCGCCCCCACCCACGACGCCTCCCTGTCCCGCATGACCATCGTCACCACCGGTGACGACGCCACGGTCGAGCAGATCTGCAAGCAACTCAACAAGCTGATCGACGTGGTCAAGGTCATCGACTACCGCGCCGGCACTTACATCGACCGCGAACTGGTCCTCATCCGCGTCAAAACCGGCAAGACCAACCGGGCCGAGGTCGCCCAGATGGCCGAACTGTTCCGCGCCAAGGTCGTCGATGTGCAGCCCGACAACCTGACCATCGAGATCACCGGCGGCGAAACCAAGGTGGCCAAGTTCATCGACCTGATGAAGGGCTTTGGCATTCTGGACCTGACCCGGACCGGCCAGGTGGCTCTTCCCCGCGACTAAGCACCCCGCTTTTTTCAGACCGTTTTACCCAATCCCACTATGGCAAAAGTCTATACCGACAAAGACGCCGATCTCGGCGTGCTCAAAGGCAAAACCCTCGCCGTTCTCGGCTTCGGCTCCCAGGGCCATGCCCACGCGCTGAACCTCAAGGAATCCGGCCTCAACGTCATCATCGGCCTCTACGAAGGCTCCAAGTCCATCGCGGTCGCCCGCGAGAAGGGCTTCGAGGTCTTCAACACGGCCGAGGCGGTCAAGCGCGCCGACGTGATCATGGTGGCCATTCCCGACACCAAGCAGCCGGCCGCTTACGAAAAGTCCATCGCTCCGTATCTGTCCAAGGGCAAGACGCTCCTCTTCAGCCACGGGTTCTCGATCCACTTCAAGACCATCGTCCCGCCCAAGGACGTGAACGTGATCATCGTCGCTCCGAAGGGGCCCGGTCATATCGTCCGCCGCCAATACACCGAAGGAAAAGGTGTGCCGTCGTTGATCGCCGTCTATCAGAACCCCGGCAAGGACGCGAAGAAGATCGCGCTCGCCTGGGCCAAGGGCATCGGCGGCACTCGCGCCGGCGTGATCGAGACGACCTTCAAGGAAGAGACCGAGACGGATCTCTTCGGCGAGCAGGTCGTGCTCTGCGGCGGCGCTTCCGCGCTGGTGCAGGCGGGCTTCGAGGTGCTGGTCGAAGCGGGCTACAGCCCCGAGATGGCCTACTTCGAGTGCTTGCACGAGCTGAAGCTCATCGTCGATCTGATGAACGAGTCCGGCATCGCCGGCATGCGGTTCTCCATCTCCGAGACCGCCAAGTGGGGCGATGTCTCCGTCGGCCCCAAGATCATCGACGCCAGCGTGAAGAAGCGCATGAAAGCCGCGCTCAAGGACATCCAGTCCGGCAAGTTCGCACGGGAATGGGTCAAGGAATACCAGGGCGGCTACAAGAAATACAACGCGCTCCTCAAGAAGGGCGAACAGCACCCCATCGAGAAGACCGGGGCCAAGCTCCGCGCGCTCATGCCCTGGATGCGGAAGTCGAACATCAAGGGCGCCCAGGCGGCCTACTGAAAAGTCCTTGGGTTTTGGCCGATCCGGCCGATGCCACGCCGGTCCCTTTATCGGGACCGGCGTTTTGTTTTCCGCCGTAACCAAACCGCCGGGCTGGTGTTTCCTCAGAAGCGTGCATAGTTTTCAACGTATGAAACTTGGTCGAATCGCAATGGCGACGGTGCTGTTGGCAGGCTTCGGAGCCGTGGCCGCGACGTCGGACAATCCCTACCGCGTGATCGCGGAGAAGAACGCGTTTCGGCTCAACCCGCCGCCTCCGCCACCCACGAATGCGCCGCCGCAGGTTGACGAGAAGACCAACCTCCGTTTCACCGGGCTGTCCTGGGATGGCCCCAACGTCAGTGCTTGGCTGGTGATCGATTCCTTGGAACCGGGCGGCACATCGAC
>CBFGQE010000003.1:0-21621 GCA_965650815.1 uncultured bacterium | reverse complement strand
TCAGCCGCCCATGCGTTCGATGATGATCGGCATGGCCAGCCGGAACATGACCCACGCGAGGAAGAGAAGCAGGGCGGAGACGCCGAGGACGGCGAAGTATTGCGGCAGGAAGGTGACCGGATCCCCGAGGACCCATTCCCGGCAGGTGCTCAGCACGGGGCCGACCGGGTTCCAACTTGCCAGGACCGCGCCCCAGCCTGAGGTGCGGGGCGGATAGACCACCGGCGTGACCAGCATCCAGAAGCCCAGAAACATCGTCAGTCCCCGGCCGATGTCGCGGGCCAACATGCCGAAGGGCACGACCAGGAGGCCGATGGAGTAGCCGAGCAGGACCATCGAGGCGGCTCCGACGGGGACGAGGAGCAGGGAGGGATGGACCGAGAGGTCGTTCGGATAGAGGAGGAAGAGCGCGACCAGGAGGGTGGAGCGGAGGACGAAGTTGAAGAAGATCTCGCCGAGCCCGGCCAGCAGGAGGGCTTCGCGGGGGAAGTTGATCTTGGTCAGCATGCCTTTGGCCGCCGTGACCGATTTCAGCGGTCCGTTCACCGAGTCGGCAAAGGTCTGCCAGAAAATGGTGCCGATGCCGGCGAAGACGGGGTAGGGGACGTTGATGCCTTCGGTGTTCATCACGCGCTGGCCGGCGAGCAGGCTGAAGCTGGCGGTCGTCGCGATCGGCGGGAGGAAGGCCCAGAGGTAGCCGAGGAAGGACTGGCGGTAGGCCGCGCTGGTGTCGCGCACGAAGAGGCGCCAGGCCAGCCCGCGGCACGCGACGAGGTCGCGCCACATGGCGGCCAAGAGGCGGAGCGGATGGCGGATCGGCGATTCCGGAGTGTAGATGGTCGAGGGATGCGACATGCGATTCGAGGGGCGATGGGCCGGAGATGTCGGGGCGGGGCTAGGCGGCGGTTTTCGGGACCAGAGCACCTTGACCGGCCGGAAGCGGCGGCCAAGTGGGCAGGGGTTCCCGTTGCCCGAAGAACTGTTTCAGCGCGGCGGTGAGCAGGAAGCGAATCCACCAGACGCCCTGCCTGGAGGGGCGTTTCACGAATTGCTTCATCGCCTTGGCCGCCGTGCCCAGGTTCCGGCACGGGCGGAAGACCTTCCAGTAGAACCGCCGCGCCTCCGCGAGCTGTCGCGCCTGCTCCGGCGTGGCGGCGGGCATCTGTTCCCACTTGGCGCGGAAGAGGCCGTAGAAGCGCGTCATCTTCTCGCCGTTGGTCGTGGCCTGCGTGGGGTGCTTGCGGTAGCGGTAGAGCGGGCGGGGCAGGAAGCGGATCTCCGAGAGCAGGGCCACCCGGCAGAACATGTCGGAGTCTTCCCACGGCGCGAGCCGGATGTCCCACGGGCCCGCCGCGTCCAATGTGCGGCGACGCCACATCACGTAGGGCCCGGCAGCGGTGCCGCAGAAAAACGTGAGGAAGGGAATCGTGCGGTCCGAGTCCTTCAGCCTCCAGGGCAGGCCGAACTTCTTGGCCCAGCGTTCGCGCCGCCCGCCGGGCATCGGCTTGCCTTCGGAATCCATCAGGCTCTGGTGGCAGAGCACGGCGCCCGCTGCGGGATGGGCCTCCAGTTCCTGCGCCATCTCCGCCAGGGCGGTGGGTTCGAGGATGTCATCCGGATCCGGGAAAACGACGAATTCGGCTTCGGGCGAGGCGTGGTGCCAACCGGCGTTGCGGGCGGCGGAGAGGCCGGCGTTGGCCTGGTGGACGGCGCGGATGCGCGGGTCCTGCGCGGCCCAGCGGTCGATGATGGCCCCGGATTCGTCCGGGCTGCCGTCGTCCACCAGCACCAGCTCCCAGTCCCGGAACGTCTGCGCGAGGATGCCCTCGACGTAGGCGTCCAGGTAGCGGGCGACCTTGTAGCAGGGACCGACGATGGTGATCCGGGGCATGGGCAAATACAGCGGTCAGTCGAGGCGGGCGGCGCTGCGTCCGTGCCGCATCCAATAGGCCAGCGGGCGCAGGTGGGCGCGCACGGACTGTTTCCACACCTTGAAGCGCTTGGCGGCGTTGACCGCCGGTGGCGCGGCCGGGGCCTGCAACGCGATGTTCGGCAGGCGACTGAGGGAGAATTCGAAGATCGAGCGGTTCTTGTGGTAGGAGCTGTCGAGGATGATCGTCCGGCGGCCCATCAGGGCGGCGGCGATGGCACCGTGGGTGCGGTCGGAATAGACGGTTTCAAAAGGAGCGATACCTTCCAGCAGCTTTTCAAAACCGACGCTGCCGCCCCGGCTGAGATCCTCGACGTGGTCGGCCTGGATCTTCTGCGAAAGGCCTTGCTCCAGATCCTGCCGGAGAATGGCCAGCGTGCGGCCCGTTTGGGGAACGATCCGGGTCCAGGGGGCGTAGTCGAAATGGAAGGCGAGATCGTGGCTGAGAAACACGCGGCGCAGGCCGGGGCAACGTTCCTTGAGTCCGGCGAAGGTGGTCCGCTCGCGCGCGAAGACGGTGAACCGGTCCGGCTCCAGTCCGCGCAGGAATCGGATCGACCGTCCCGACCGCCAATCGACGGTGCAGGGCAGGATCGTGATCCTGGAGAAGTTGCGCTGGTAGAAGTTGATCTGGTCGATCATCTGGTTGTCGGTGCGGTTCAGGTTTCCCGGCACATGGACCAGTAGCTCGTCGCCGGAAGCGGGCTCGGGGAAGCGGAACTCCCGGAAGTCGAGATCGAGGGATCCGAAGAGCTGGCGCGCCCCGGCATGGATGAGGCCGTCGCCCCGGTTGCCCGGATTGATCAACACCATGATCCGCTTGCCCTTCAGCGCGGCCAGATGCTCGCGGATCGCGGTGGATTCGGGGACGAAGGGTTCGGGCAGAGGATCGAGCATTGGGCGGGTGGGGACCGGATTCAGGCCTGCTTGGCCTTCAGGACCGAAGCGACCCAGGGCTGGTGGTCGAGATACCAGCGGACGGTCTTGCGGATGCCGGTCTCGAAGGTTTCGGCGGGCACCCAGCCAAGTTCGTTTTTGATCTTCGTCGCGTCGATGGCGTAGCGGCGGTCGTGGCCGGGGCGGTCCTTGACGAAGGAGATCAGCTTCTGCGAACCGCCGCCGAGCTCGGGCTTCATCTCGTCCACGAGGTCGCAGATCAGGCGGACGATGCGGATGTTGGCCCACTCGTTGTGGCCGCCGATGTTGTAGGTCTCGCCGAGGCGGCCCTGGTTCAGCACGGTCCAGAGCGCGTCCGCGTGGTCGGTCACGTAGAGCCAGTCGCGCACGTTCATGCCGTCGCCGTAGATGGGGAGCGGTTTCCGGGCGAGGAGGTTTTGGATGATGACGGGGATGAGCTTCTCGGGAAATTGGTAGGGGCCGTAGTTGTTCGAGCAGTTCGTGGTGACCACCGGCAGGCCGTAGGTGTGGTGGTAGGCGCGGACGAGGAGATCGCTGGAGGCCTTGCTGGCGGAGTAGGGGGAATTGGGCGCGTAGGGTGTGGTCTCGGTGAAGAGACCGGTGTCGCCGAGCGAACCGTAGACTTCGTCGGTGGAGACGTGGTGGAAGCGGAAGGGGGAGGACCGATGGCCGATTCCGGATGCCGGATTGAGCCAGGTGGCGCGGCAGGCTTCGAGGAGGTGAAAGGTGCCGACGATGTTGGTGTGGATGAAGTCGCCGGGGCCGGTGATGGAACGGTCCACATGCGATTCAGCCGCGAGGTGCATCACATGGGTGATGCCGTGGTCGCGGACGACGCGGAAGACTTCGGCCTTGTCGCGGAGATCGACCTTCTCGAAGACGTATTTCGGATGCTTCGCGACGGCGTCGAGGTTCGCGACGTTGCCCGCGTAGGTGAGGCAGTCGAGGTTGACGAGCTTGCTGATCGACGGCTGGTCGATGACGCGGTGGATCAGGTTCGATCCGATGAAGCCGGCACCGCCGGTGACAAGGAGGTTCATGCAGGGCTAGGAGGAGGACAGGACCTGGGCGACATGTTTGGCGAAGGCGGCCGGGTCCACCGTGATGTCGGAAAAGCGGTGCAGCAGGCCGCCCTGGTCCTTCGCCGGTCCGGACTCGCAATAGGCGCTGTAGCGGAGCTGCCGGTTCTCGGCCAGATCCCAGAAGAAGGTCTTGATCCAGAGGGGCGAGTGGATCTCGATGACCTGGGTGCCCGGGCGGCAGAAGATCAGGTTGGTGAATGCGCCACCGTGCATCCCGGCGATGACCGAGGCCGAATAGAACAGTTCGGCCTGCTGTTTCAGGGAGAGGTTTTCGGCGCGGACCAGCTCGAAGCCCAGCGGCTTGAGGGCGGCCACGACCGCCGGTTCGTTGCGCAGGTGGCGCCGGCCGGAAGCCCGGGAGAGGAATATCCGCCGTCCTTGGCCGGAGACGGGTGCGCCGCCGTGCCGGGTTTCCCAGTCGGGATCGACCAAACGCCGGACGAAGTCCAGATCCTCGGGACGGTAGGTCTGGGTGTCCGTGTTGAAGGAGAGGTTCGTATGGGCGGGGACGACCAGCTCTTCGGCCTCGATGTGCAGGTCGTTGCTCGAGTGGATCAGGCGCTCGGCGGGGATGCCGAGGGCCGCGAGCGTCTCCTTCTGGAACGGCAGGGATGGACCTGGGATCAGGATGCGGGACTCGGGGTCGTTCGAATCGAAGCCTGCCTGGTGCAGCATCTGGAAGCGCGGCAGCAGGTCCACCATCCAGTGCCAGTAGTTCAAGCGGGCATGGTAGGAATGAAGGACGTGACAGCGGCCCACCTTGAGCACGGGCGGCAGCTTCAGCACCGCGAGGGATGGGTGCAGGTTGGGATCGGGAAAGTGCCAGACGTGGGGCGAAAGAGTGAAGACGATGCCGTCGTCGTCCGTGATCGCCGTGCCGGAATCCGCAGCCCAGAAGCGTCCGTTGGGGAAGACGGAGACGTGGCGCTCAGGGTAGGTGCGGGCCAGCTTGTGCTGGAAGCTGTCGAGCACGATCCGGCTGGTGCCCGCGGGAAGCTGCCGGGGCGGGGCCGGTTCCTCGACCTTCAACTGGGTGAAGCATCGCGCGGGCAGGGCGCGCCGCGAAAAGTAGTCCTTGGGATGCCAGTATTGGCGGCGGGGAGGCCCGAAGTGCTTGGAGCTGCCGGGCAGGCTGCGGGCGGGGCGGAGGGCGCTGCGATAGGCGTAGGTCGCGGATTTCCGCACGGAAAGCATCCAGCGGAACCGGGAGCCGATTTTCTTTATGGTCTTCGGAAGCGTCATGGCTTCGTCGGGGACCGGCGGGGCGTCATTCGGGGCGCCAGCGTGAGAGGGAATCGCTGAGCGCTTCCTGCACCGGGCGCAGACGTATCCCGGCGGCGGCGAGCTTGGAGACGTCCATCACGCAGTTGGAGCGCGGCGTCCTGGCGGCGAGCCTATAGAACTCCTCGTCGCTTTCCCAGAACGCAAAGTCGCGGGCGGGCTTGAGGATGCGCCGGATCATCTCGACCACCTGCGCGGTGGTGACGAAGCCGGGGTTGGTCACGTTGTAGGTGCCGAAGGGGGCGCGGAGCTTCCAGGTGTCGAGGCAGGCGTTCACGAAGTCGGCCCGGTGCGACAGGGAGTTCACGTTGTCGTAGACCTTGGCGTAGCGCTGGACCTTGGAGAGGTAGTTGCGGGCGTTGTCCACCTCGTCGAAGGGGATGCGCAGCCGCCAGACGTAGCTGCGGCCGATGCCGGCGATCGCCTCTTCGCCCAGGGCCTTGGAGCCGCTGTAGAAGCTGCACGGGCCGTCGCGGAAGCTGAAGTTGGGTGGCTCCGTTTCGTTGAAGCCGCGGATCTTCTCCGGCGACTTCTCGGCCAGCGCGCGCACTTCGGCCTTGGTCATGTCCTTCTCGATCCGCCAGCCGGTGTCGGTGTCCACATGGGCCCCGGCGAAGATGCAGCCGGAGGAGACATGGCCCCAGGGAATGTCGAGCGCGGCGCAGGCATGGGCGAGCGCGGCGGGGAAGAGGGTGTTGCCCTGGAGCGTATCGGCCTTGGCCAGTTCGCAGGCGTCCACGTTGGGCTTGCCGGTGTAGCCGGCGGCGTTCACGAGGAAGTCGGGCCGGTGTTCTTTGAGCCAGGCGTGGAAATGGTCGAAGCGAGTGTAGTCCACGTCGCGGCGGGAAAGGGCGACGAAGGGTTCGCCGCGCTGCCGCAGGGCGGCCTGGAAGGCTTGGCCGATGTAGCCGGTGGCTCCGAGGAGGACGATCATGGCTGAGAATGGGGAAGGAATGGCGATCAGGCGGTGCGCGCGCGGTTCGCTTCGGCGATCACGTCGGCCAGGTAGGCGCGGTATTCGCAGTTGGGCATCTGCTCCGTGATTTCGGACAGCTGGGCGAGCGACAGGAATCCACGGCGGAAGGCGGCCTCTTCGGGGCAGCCGATCTTGATGCCGGTGCGTTTCTCGATGGTCTGCACGTAGGCGCTGGCCTCGTGGAGCGAACTGCTCGTGCCCGCGTCGAGCCAGGCGAAGCCCCGGCTGAGCTTGCCGACGTGGAGCGTGCCGCGACGGAGATATTCCACGTTCACGGCGGTGATCTCCAGCTCTCCCCGGGCGGAGGGCTTCAGGTTCCGGGCGATCTCCACCACGTCGTTGTCGTAGAGATAGAGGCCAGGGACCGCGTAGCTGCTCTTGGGCTGCTTGGGCTTTTCCTCGATGGAGACGGCCTTGCCCCGCGCGTCGAACTCGACCACGCCGTAGCGTTCGGGGTCGTTCACGTGATAGCCGAAGATGGTCGCGCCGGACTTGAAGCCGTCGAAAGCCGGACCAAAACCGTCACCGCCGTAGAAGATGTTGTCGCCGAGGATGAGGCTGACCGGATCGCCGCCGATGAAGCTGGCCGCGATGAGGAACGCCTGGGCGATGCCCTCGGGCCTGGCCTGTTCCCGGTAGTCGATGCGGATGCCCATCCGGGAACCGTCGCCGAGCAACTGGCGGAAGCGGGGCAGGTCCTGCGGGGTGGAGATCAGGCAGATGTCGCGGATGCCCCCCTCGATCAACGTCGTGAGGGGATAATAGACCATCGGCTTGTCATACACCGGCTGCAGCTGCTTGCTGGCCACAAGCGTGAGCGGGAAGAGACGCGAACCGGCGCCGCCGGCGAGGATGATGCCTTTCATGGATGGATCGGTGGCCGGACGGGACGAAGGCTCCGCACTTGGTCGTTGCTCCGGGTAGGTCCCGGGAACGGCCTGGGCCGCAAAGATTCGAATTTGTCGTGGCACCCCATGGGAGCCATGTTCGGGAGGATCGGCGGGATCCGAAACGTGCTGAACAAGATCCCGAGATTATTGCCGGTCCCGGAATCGCCCGAACCTCGCCATTCCCGATTGCCGGCATGGGGGTTCCTGCCACGTCAGGATGCGATGCTGGGAGGCGGAAACCCCGGTCGGAATCGCTGGCGGGATTGGAGCGATGCCGGCGCGGCGCGCGAAGCGAAGCAAATGGCATGGGTGGGGTAAAGCTGAAACCTTGCGAGGACGATAGCAGGAGGAAGGCGTTGCGCGAATGTCGCCTTGGCCGGAGCTCCGGCCGTCCGGATTGAGATTGAAATGACACTGTCCATAGATTCTAACACTGGCGGCTTATGCGATTGATCGCGCTTTTTCTGGGTCTCCTCCTGACGACGGCTTGGCTCCCGGCAGCGGAAGAGAACAGCGGTTCCTCCACCAACTCGGCTTCGACGGCCGTCGACGTGCTCGACGACACCCTCAAGCTCAACACCGGCGTCCGCATCACCTACCGGGTGAAGGAGGACAAGGATCTGGCCAGGCCGCTCATCGTCACCGACACCGGCGAGATCGACGTGCCGTATCTCGGCCGCGTAAAGGCCACGGGCAAGACCTGCAAGGAGCTGGCGGCCGAGATCAAGCGGCTCCTCGAGTCCGACGAACAAGGGCTCTACCACAAGGCCACCGTCATCATCTCCGTGGACTCGGTCAGCGTCTTCAACCTCAAGGAAGTCCTGGTCCAGGGCCAAGTCGGCCGCCCCGGTCCGGTGACGATCCCTCCCGGAGGCGAAAGCCTCTTCACCCTCAGCAAGGCGATCTATGCTGCGGGCGGCATCACCCCTTTCGGCAAGGCGAACAAGGTGAAGGTCATTCGCCAGCCCGAACCTGGCTCCAGCACGGGGCAGCAGACGTTCGAGATCGACTTCGAGGCGATCGAGAAGAAGGGCCGGAAGGAGAACGACATCCTCATCAAACCCGGAGACACCATCATCGTGGACCGCATCGTGTTCCGCTTCTGAGGCCGCGCGACAGCAACCCAATTTCAAATGAGCTACGGATATCGTTACCCGACGGAAGCGGGAGGGGCTTCTCTGGCCAGCATCGTCACCTTCGTCCATCCCTACTGGGCGGGTCTGAAGCGTTTCTGGTGGATTCCCGCCATATGCGCCGCCCTCGCCGCCGGTGGCATGATGCTGATGATCCGCAACCAGCCGCCACCCGCGTATGTCTCCACGGCGCGCATCTGGATCGGCCTCCGTTCGGCCGACCCGAACGGTGGACGCGCCTTGGGCGATGCCGACGGCACGCAGCTCGAGATCATGAACAGTCCGGACCTGAGAACCCGGGCGGAGAACGCGACCCAAGCGCGGTATCCGAACCTGCGGGTTTCCCCGGTCCGTCTGTCGGCCGGCAAGGTCAAGGAATCCTCCATCTTCCAGCTCCAGGCCAGCGGGGTTGATCCCGAATACACCCGGCGCTTCTTGGAGGAGTTCATCCAGACCTACGTGCAGTATCTCCGGGAATCGTTCATCACCGATGCGGCGTCGATGGAGACGGTTGTCCGGAACAAGCTGGACGAAGTCAGCCGCGAGCTGAAGGAGGCGACCCGGAAGCTGGACGATTTCAAGCAGGAGAACAGCGTCGAGCTGCTCCGCCAGCGTTCGTTGAGCTCGACGACGATCCATGCCGAGCTCCAGAAGAAGCAGCACGATCTCCAGATGGAGCTCGACCGGTTGAACCTGTTCTCGGTCGAACAGATCCTGGACCAGGAACAGCGGGGACTACCCACGGCGACCATGCCGCTCGTCCAGCCCGGCACCGACAGTCTGTCCGGTGCGGCCGATTTGACGGACAACCCAGAAGCGCGCGCGCGCCTCGCCGCCATGGACCCGCTGAACTCCATCTACAACACGCGCCACGAGATCGAGATGATGCGCTTCCAGCAACAGGAGCTCGGCAAGGACCTCCGGGAGAAACATCCCAAGATGATCGCCCTCGCCGATGCCATCGCCCGGGCGCAAAAGAACCTCGAATCGCTGGTGAAGCAGAGCGAGGATAAGATCGCGCAGCGCAAGCAGGCCATCGTCCTCGAAATGAGGGCGCTGGAAAAACCGCTCAAGGACGCCGAGGACGACGCCTTGGCCTTCAGCAAGAAGACGGCGGAGTTCGACGCGCTGGTGAAGGCCGTCGCCGATCTGACGCCGATGTATGAGAAGCTCCTGACCGGGGCCGAGTCGATCAACATGCGCCAGTCCATGACGGACTACATCATGAAGGTGCTCGAGCCGCCCTCGGCCGCCCGGGCCCGCGCCGTGAACAATGTCACGAAGATGGTCGTCGGCGTCGGTGTCGGACTCGTGCTCGGCATCGGCATCGTCGGGCTGATCGTCTTCTTCGACGACCGGGTGAAGTCGTTGACCGCGCTGAAGGCCGCCTTCCAGGAACCGGTCATCGGCCAGGTCCCCAATGTCGGCGACGGGTCCGAGGAGAACCAGAAGATCGACCTGTTGAAGGAGGACGACGACCGGCACAACTTCGCGGAATCCTTCCGCAACATCCGTTCCTCGATCCTCTTCATGGACGCCGGCGAGACGCGGCCCAAGACCATCGTCATCACCAGCGCCATCCCGTCCGAGGGCAAGTCCTCCGTCGCCGCGAACCTCGCCAAGACGATGGCGATGTCCGGCTCGAAGGTGCTGCTCGTCGATGGCGACCAGCGCCGCTGCTCGATCAACGAGAAGATGGGCCTGCCCGTGGGGCCGGGTTTCAGCGACGTGCTGACCGGCAAGATGAAGTTCGAGGAGGCGGTGCTGAACCCCGAGCCGAACCTCTCCGTGCTCGTGCGCGGCACCACGATCAAGAACCCTGGTGAACTCTTCGTCGGATCGGCGGCCGACAACTTCCTGCGCTCCGTTTACGACAAGTTCGACTACATCCTCATCGACACGCCTCCCGTGCTGGCGGCCGACGACGTCACCAGCTTGGCCCCCAAGGTGGACGGCGTGGTCTTCGTCATCCGGGCCGAACACACCTCCGCGCGCTTGGCCAAGCAGAGCTTGGAACTGCTCTACAACCGCCACGTGCGGGTGCTCGGCCTGATCTATAACCGGGCCAATCTCTTCCTGCCCGAATACTCGTATTACAAGTATTCGAGCTACTACAACCAGCCGCAGGAAAAGGACGCCTGAACGGCCCGACAAACGAAGCCCCCGGACGACGCGAGTTGTCCGGGGGCTTCGTGCTTTCGGGGAAACGCCTGCGAAGGAACAGCCGGCTGAAGATCAGCCCTTGGCCGCGAGCGAATGGGCGTGGCGGTCGATGCGGGACGCCATTTGGTCCAGAGACAGGATCTGCTGGGCCGCGCCGAGCTTGATGGCCTCGCGCGGCATCCCGAAGACGACGCAGCTTTCCTCGTCTTGGGCGAACGTGGTTGCGCCGGCTTCCCTCAGACGGAGCATCCCCGCCGCGCCATCGGCCCCCATGCCGGTGAGCAGCACGGCCAGAGAGTGCGGACCGGCACCGCACTTCACGGCGGAGTCGAAGAGCACATCGACCGCCGGGCGCTGGTGGTGGACTTGCGGGCCGTCGTTCAGCTCCACGGTATAGCCCGCGCCGTTCCAGCGCAGGACGATGTGGTGTCCGCCGGGCGCGATGAGGGCCAAGCCCGGACGAAGGCGGTCGCCGTTCACGGCTTCGCGGACTTCGAGCCGAGAGAGCTGGTTCAAGCGGTCGGCGAAGGCCTTGGAAAAATAGGCCGGAATGTGCTGCACGATGGCGATCGGCGGCAGGTCCTCGGGCAGTTGGGTGAGGATGGCTTTGAGCGCCTCTGTGCCGCCGGTCGAAGCGCCCATCACGATCAGATCGCGTGCGCCATAGCGGCGTCCGGCGGAGGGAGCGGGGGGCGCGAGGGCAACGGCGGGCCGGGCCAGGACGGCGGTCGGTTCGGCGTGGAGCACGGGTGCGCTCGCGCGGGTCCGAAAAGCGGTGCCGGGCGAGGCTTCGGCGCGTGGGGGAGCCGGAGGAGCAACGATGGCGGGCACGCGGAGCTTGGCGCGGGCGGCGGCCTTGATCTTCTGGACCAGGACGGCGATGTCGCTGGTCACGGAATAGGAGCCGCTGGGTTTGCCCATTACGTCCACCGCGCCCTGCTGGAGGGCCTGGAGCGCAAGTTCGGAGCCGGGGCCGGTGAGGGAGCTCATGATGATGACGGGCATGGGCCGGTGCTTCATCACGAGCTTTAGGAAGGTGAGCCCGTCCATGCGCGGCATCTCGATGTCGAGCGTCATCACGTCGGGCTTCAGGGCAAGCATCTTGTCGCGGGCGATGTAGGGATCGGCCGCGGTGCCGACGATCTCGATGTCGGGGTCCTTGGACAGGCTCTCGGTCAGGATCTTCCTGACGAGCGCCGAATCGTCCACGATGAGGAGGCGGATGGGCATGGACTACGGGTTGATCGCGAGGAGCGCGTTGACCATCTCCATCTTCTGGTAGGTCTCGATCATGAACTGGGGGAGCGTGTCCGGGGAGAGGTTCAGGATGGTGAGCGCTTCGGCACGGCCCTTGAGGGCGAAGGCCTGGTGGCCGAAGCCCTGGCCCATGAAGTGGGCGATCATGTCGCCCAGATACACGTGGGAGGCGAGGCGTTCGCTCGGGGCGGCGGCCTTGGGGTTGTGGTGGAACCAGACGGCGGAGACGACGTTGGCCGGGAAGCGCCAGCGGGCCAGCAAACGGCCGCCCACCTCGGCATGTTCCACGCCGAGCAGCTTCTTCTCGGCCTCCAGCAGCGAGCGCTGGTGCTTCTCGGTCTCCTCGATGACGCGGGCGTAGTTGGTTTCGAGGGCTTCGGAGAGGATGATCTTGCCGATGTCGTGCAGCAGCGTCGCGGTGAAGACGAGGTTCTCGTCGTCGCCGACGTGCCGCGCGATCTGCTGGGCGGCGACGGCCGCAGTGACGGAGTGTTTCCAGAGCTCGCCGCGGTCGATGCCGTAGCCCTTCTGCGGCGGGGCGAGGGTCTTGGATCCGGTGACGGCGCAGACGAGGAGGAAGACCTGCTGGAAGCCCAGGCGGCTCACGGCTTCCTGGATGTCGGCCGTGGGCGCGCCGTTGGAGAAGAACGCGCTGTTGCAGGCCTGGAGCACGGCGGCGGAAAGGCCGGGATCGAGGGAGATCAGCTTCACGACGCGGCTGGCGTCGATGTTGGGCCGGTTGAGGAGGGGCAAGAGCTCCGGCAACACCTTGGGGGCCGGGGGCAGGTGTTTGATCCGGTTGATGTATTCGTCTAGTTCTTGCATAGGAAGGTCTCCTGGCTTTGACCCGAGATCTTGAGGCGGACGTTTCCGGTGACGAGGTTGAGATACATGGTGCGGTTGACCATGCCGCCGACCTGTTCCGCGTGGATGGTCAGCTGGTGCTCACCGAGCAGGCGGGTGAGGGCCTCGTGGTTGCGCTTGCCGATGTTGAAGTAGCCGCTGTTGTCCATGATCTGCGCGCCGCCGGCCACGCAGATCTGCACGCGGTGCTTCTGGGCGCCGAGCTGGTAGGCGGCGCGGAAGAGGGCGGGCACACCGGTATCGACGAACATCGCGGGCTGGTTGCGCGCCTTGTTCGCGTCGATCCGAGAGTCGGGCAGCATGATGTGGAGCAGGCCGCCGACCTTGACGACCGGGTCGTAGATGCTGATGCCGAGGCAGGACCCGAGCGAGTAGGTGGTGAGGATGGCGTTCTGGTTGTTGGAAACCGCCAGTTCCGCGATGCCCACGATGACCTTGTGCTCGAAGCCGACTAGACTGGGTGAGGGCATTTTACTCCTTCTGGTAGATGCTGGGGCGAAGGCATTTCAACCCCGTGTTCAGTCCGGTCAAACTCTCCGAATGCCCGATCAGGAGATGGCCTTTCGGCACGAGCAGGCGGCTCTGCTTGCGCACGAGCTCCTCCTGGGTCTGGCGGTCGAAGTAGATCATCACGTTGCGGCAGAAGACGACGTGGAACGGCTCCGTGAAGGGATACTCCCCAAGGAGGTTCAGGTGGCGGAACTCGATCCGCGAACGGAGCGCGTCCTTGATCCGGTAGTGCCCTTCCCATTTGCCGAAGCCCTTCTGGAAAAACGCCCGCTGCCAATCCATCGGCAAAGCCGAGAGGCGCTCCGCCGGATAGATGCCCTCCGCCGCTTTGCCCAGCGCCTTGGTGGAGATGTCGGTGGCGATGATCCGCCAATCCCAGCCCTGCGCCAGCGGATAGTGGTGCGAGAGGTAGAAGGCGATGCTGTAGGGCTCCTCGCCCGTGCTGCACGCCGCGCTCCAGACCAGGAACCGCTTCTGCCCCGGCGCGAGCGTCGCGGGCAGCGCGGTGGAGATCATGAAGTCGAAGTGCTCCTTCTCCCGCAGGAAATTGGTGAAGTTCGTGGTCAACGCATCCACCACGTGGGTGATCTCCTCCTCGTCGGCCCGGTTCCGCAGGTGGCTGCAATAGGTCGAGAGATCGTCGAAGCCCAGGGCGCGCACGCGCTTGCCGAGGCGGGCGCGAATGAGCTGCTGCTTCCCGTCGTGGAGCCGGATGCGGCTCCGTTCATAGACGAGATTGATGATGAATTCGAAATCTTCGGCTTCGTTGCGCGCGTGTCGCATGCGTTCGATGACGGCGCCGGCCAATGACTGTCCGGCGGCGTTCCTCCCTGTCATCGGTCCCGCGTGATCCATGCTGTAGGGATTTCGCCGCAGACTTTTGTGCTGCATCGCGAGGGGCGTAAGGAAGCGGTGAAACCCCGGCTCAATGCCCCCGAAGACCTCACGCAGAGGTCCCCAAGAACGCAAAGAGGACGAGACGAGAGGGAGAACTCTGGGGATTTCTTCGCGTCCTTCGCAGCCTTCGCGTGAGACCGGATCTTCCTGGAAGGCTCCGCAAGTTGCCCGCCCCCGGTTGGCCCGGAACTTCCTAATCCTCCCGGCATGACCTCGCGTCTTGGCACCCTATGCTCGCTCTCCGGCCCGTTTCGGTCCGGATTCGGGCAATTTCGACCGGTTCTGGGTCGGCCAGCCGGGCAAATCTCGCCTAGGAGCGCCCGGGGAGTGCCCGGCAGCAATTGCCGCCAAAGCCGGACTGGAAACCTAGGGCAGCGGGGTGGGTTTTGTTCAAAGCAATTTCGGAGAATGACTTACAACAAGGTTCAGCTGGTTGGCACTGGCATTGCTAATCGGTGGACCGTCGATCAGAACACATGAAAACGGTCGCTTACAACGAAGAGCAGTGGCTCACGGTCCGGAAGGAAAACGTCATCAGGATGCCGCTCGGACTGCTCGGCTTCGAGGAGATCAAGCAATACGTGCTGCTCTCCAGCCCCGAGGACGAGCCTTTCCTCTGGCTCCAGATGCTCGACGATCCGAACCACTCGTTCCTCGTCATCTCGCCCTTCGTCATCGAGCCCGACTACAGCCCCGATCTGAGCGACGACGACGTGCGCTTCCTCGGCCTGAAAGAGCCCGAAGACGCCCTCATCGTGAACATCGTCACCCTGCGCAACGGCTCCGGCGCCACCGTCAACCTGAAGGGACCCATCGTCCTCAACCGCCACACCATGGTGGCCAAGCAGGTCATCCCCACGAACGCCGCGCAGTATTCGCTGCGGCACCCGGTCCCGGTCGCGGCCTAACTCTTTCAAACACGGACGTTTCTATATGCTCATCCTCTCCCGAAAGACCAACGAGTGCATCGTGATCGACGGTCGCATCACCGTGAAGGTGGTCCGCGTCGAGGGAGACATCGTCAAGCTCGGCATCGAGGCGCCCCTCGACGTGCCGGTGCACCGACAAGAAGTTTACGAGGAGATCCAACGCAGCAACAAGGAAGCCCTCACCCAGGGCCGCCCCAAGCTGCCGAAAGTCCCCCGTATCAACCCCGCGTCACCGAAGAAGGAGACGCCCACAAAGGAATAAAACCCAACACAGGAAGTAGCTATGGTCATCAACACCAACACGCAGGCCCAGACGGCTGCATCGAACCTGCAAAGCAGCCAGTCGATGCTCTCCAAGTCGCTCTCCCGCCTCAGCTCCGGCTCCAAGATCGTCAACCCCGCCGACGACGCCGCCGGCCTCGCCGTGGCCTCGCGCCTCGACGCCCAGGTTTCGCGATTGGACGCCGCCAAATCCAACGTCGGCAACGCCATCTCCTTCACGCAGGTCCAGGACGGATTCATGAAGAAGATCGCCAAGGCGTTCGACCGCATGAGCGAACTCGCCATCCTCGCGCAGGACGTCACCAAGTCCGACGACGACCGCGCCCTGTATGACGCCGAGTTCCAGCAGCTCGTCGAATACGTCAACAACACGGCGAGCAAAGATTTCAACGGTGTCAGCCTGTTCTCCACGACGCCGCTCAACGTCACCGTCGATTCCGAAGGCGGCACGTTCACCATGAGCGGCATCAACATGGCGGCCACCAGCTACACGGCGGTCTCCTCCCAGTTGATCACCACGACCAACGCCGCCGCCACCGCGCTGGCCACGGTCAAGTCCGCCATCAACCAGCTGGCCACCGACCGCGCGAGCATCGGCGCCTACCAGTCCCGGCTGAACTACACCTCCGAACAGCTCGTTGTGACGAAGGAAAACCTCACGGCCGCCAGCTCCCGCATCAAGGACGTGGACGTGGCCGAAGAGAGCACGCAATACGCGCGCTACAACATCCTGGTCCAATCCGGCACGGCGATGCTGGCGCAGGCGAACCAGCTCCCGCAGGGCGTGCTGCGGCTCCTGCAGCAGTAAAGCCACTTATTCCTTTGGTTGGTTGGGGTTAGCTGGGCGGCGATCAGGGTAATGGGATCGCCGCCCTTTTCTTTTCCCGGGGCTAGCCCCCGGCCTTGCCAGTCTTCGGCCCGCTTGCTGGGCAACTTCTGCCTGATCGTGCGGGTGGGCCTCCAGAAACTCGGCAAAAGTGTCCGGTTTGGGCTCCGAAACCGCCGGGCACGGTCCTAGCTTTACCACGACGGAATCCATGAACCCGACCACCGTCAATAGGGCTCCGAGTTCCCCGAGCACCGCCTGCCCTGCTCTCCAGCCCGGCGTTCCCCAGCGAGCTTGGCCCGCGCACGCTCCCCGCTTTCTCTGGCAGCCGACGCGCACCGAACTCGTCACCACCCGGTTCATGCGCAACCGCGTCTTCTTCGCCACGCTGGCCGACATCGTCCTGCCCTCGCTGCGCGCCGCGAAGGGAGCCCCGCTCGACATTCTCTTCTGGGCCTGCTCGACCGGCTGCGAACCCTTTTCGCTCAAGCTCATGCTGGGGGCCGATTGCCCGGATCGCATCACGGGCATCGACTTCGACACCCAGGCCATCGAAGCCGCCCGGGTCGGCGTCTATCGCCCGGAGACCTGGACGTTCTTCTACACGGAGAACCGCGATCTCCTTTCGCCGGAAGAACGGGCCGCTCTGTTCGAGCCGGCCGGGAACGACGCCGTGCGGGTGAGGAACGAATGGCGGAAGAATGTGTCTTTCCTCTCTGGCGACCTGTTCTCCCAGCAAGCCGTCGTGTCGGAAGGTTCCTTCGACCTCGTGGTCTGCAACAACTTCCTCCTCCATCTCCAACCGGAGTCGGCGGACATCGCTTGGGACTTCCTGCATCGCTACGTCGCCCCGAACGGGATGCTCGCCGTTGGCGGCTGCAATCCTTCGGTCCGGGCCGGCGCGGTCCGCCGTCTGGGGCTCCGGCCGAGCTTCGTGAATCTCGAACGCATCCACCGAGGATGGACCGGCGTGTCTGGCGCGTGGGACCACGTGCCGCGCCCGGCCTGGGCCTATCCCGAGCCCGCGCTTTCGGAACCCGATTTCCCGCAGTTGGCGGGTGAACTCTTCTTCAGGACGAACTGAACCCCCTCATGGAAAGAACCGCAGCTATGCCCAACTCCCAACCGAATCCAGCGGGCGCACGCGTCCGCAATTTCGTCATCTCCGGCACGAGCTTCTGGAACCCCGGCGACGACTGGGTGCGCGACGGCGTGATCGAGGTGCTGCACCGCGTCTTCCCGGGCGACCTCCTCAATTTCCATTTCTACAACTTCAACCCGGACCACTTTCCCAAGAACAAGTTTCCGGACCTTGGCAACGACCTGTTGGAGGGAAACCTCGACGAATACCGCGACCACATCGACGCGGTGATCATCGCCGGGCTCTCCGCCGGTGAAGAGGTGAAGGACCTCTACCGCTGGGTCTTGGCCAACCGTCTGGAAGACCGCGTCTATATGATCGGCGCCGGCTACGAGAGCCCCTACTGCGCCGAGCACGTTGCCAGGGAACCCGAGGCTTCGATCTTCCGCCGCGTCCAGATCATCACGGGCCGCACGGTCAAGCACCCGGCCTTCATCGACCAGGTGGGCGCGCCGTTCGTCCGCGTGAACTGTCCGGCGCTTCTCAGCGTGAAGCAGGTCAAGCCAGTGCCCGCCGGCAAGAAGATCGAGCGCATCGGCTTCTCCATCCAGTTGCCGCACGAGGTGGGTATCATCAACCAGACCTGCCACGCCGACATGACGCGGCTGTCCACCGAGCTCCTGTTGGAGCTGCGCAAGGACTACGCGGTCGAGGTCGTGGCCCACCACAAGACCGAATACTACCACTTCCTCAAGCTGCTCCGGGGAACCGGCATCCCGGTCCTCTTCTCCTCCTTCTACCAGGATCTGCACGCGCTCTATCCCCGCTACGACCTGGTGATCACCACGCGGCTGCACTCCAGCCTCATCGCCAACGGACACGGCATCCCGGGCATCATCCTCAATGACTCGGACCGCCACACCCACACGCTGGAAGGCTTTCCGCATTCGCCCTGGGTCAACAACCGGCAGGGTTTCGTCCGCGAATTCGAGAAGGCCAAGAAGCTAGACCTCGCGGCCGTCGCCGCCGAGATGACCGCGTTCAAGGAAGCGCTCTTCGACCGCTACGTCTCCACGCTGCGTCCTGCCTTTGCCAAGCGGTTTCCCGAGATCGGAACGTCCGCTCCGGCGACGCAAGCTCCGGCCAGCGATCTGGGAACCAAGATTCTGGAATCCATCGGGCAGACCCCGGTGAAGGAGCGCGTGTTGAAGGTGCTGAACGGGTTGACCGCCGATTTCTGGCTCGAAGAGAACCGCGAAGGCTACCGCCGGGCGATCTCCGCCGGAGAACGCTGGTTCGACACGCCCACGTTTCTGAACTGGTTCGCCTCGACGCTGCGTCCGGCGAACTACTTCGAGATCGGAGTCCGTCGTGGCCGCTCGATGGCCCAGGTGTTGACCGCGTCGCCCGAGACCCAGGCCTTCGGCTTCGACATGTGGTTGGCCGACTACGCCAGCTTGCCGGAGCAGGGGAAGGTCGCGGCCAATCCCGGACCGGAGTTCGTTCTCGAGGAACTGCGCCGTCTCGGGGTCGGCAAGCTTCCGAGATTCGTGGTCGGCAGCTCCCATGACACGGTGCGCCCGTTCTTCGCCAATCCGGCCAATCCGCAGCAGTTCGACCTGATGCTGGTGGACGGCGACCACACCGACGACGGCGCTCGCCGCGATCTCGAAGTGGCGTTCCAGCACCTCGCGCCCGGTGGTGCGTTGGTCTTCGACGATCTCGAACATCGTGCCCATCCCGGCCTGCGCGGCGTTTGGGAGGAGTTCAAGGCGGCGTATCCCGACCACCTCTTCATCGAGGACTCCTACGAGAATGGAACAGCCGTCGCCTTTCGTCCGCCTTTCCAGAAGCTGGCGGCGGCCTTGGCCAACCCGCTGAACGAAGGTTCGGCGTCGAAGGTTTCTTCAGCTCCTTCGCCTGCTGCCCGGCCCGAGGATTCGGTGAAACGGTTGCTCTGGGTGCGGACCGACTCCATCGGCGACGCCGTGCTGGCGTCGGGCATGTTGCCCGCCGTGCAGCAACGCTATCCCGAGGCGGAGATCGTGGTCCTGTGCCAGGAACACGTCGCTCCGATCTACGCGGCGGCGCCGATGATCTCGCGGACCATCACCTTTCGGCGGAACCTGGCCGACGACGACGCCCACCTGCGTGCGGTCATCCAGCAGATCGCCGAGTTCCGGCCCGATCTGATCCTCAATTCCACCCGCTCGCGCGATGTGCTGTCCGAAACGCTCACGCTCGCGTTCCAGGACACGGTCCACATCGGTATCGAATGCGACCTCGCCAACATGGCGGAGGAGGATCGCGCCGCCGCGATCCGGCTTTATGACCGCACGATTCCGAGCCCGGGCGAACACCGGTCGGAACTGATGCGCCACGCCGATTTCCTGCGCGGGCTGGGATCGGAAACCAATGAGATGTTGCCCCTGGTTTGGACCACGGCCGAAGACCGCCAATGGGCGGAGCAGCTCTACCGGCAACACGCCTTCAATCCCTGGAAGACCATCGTGCTGGGCCCCGAAGCCCAACATGAGATCCGCAACTACGGCGGCTACGCCGAAGCGCTGGCAGGCTTGGGCGACTTCACGTTCTTCATTCTCGGAAGCCTCCAGTTCTCCAAGGCGGGCGACGATCTTGCGGTCCGGTTGCCCGGCAAAGCGGTCAATCTTTGCGGACGAACCACGTTGGGCCAGATGACCGAGGTGATCCGACGAAGCCGCCTGTATGTCGGAGCGGAATCGGCGGGAGCCCACATCGCCTGCGCGGTGGGTGTGGTGAACGTCGTCGTGCTGGGCGGCGGACACTTCGGCCGCTTCATGCCCTACAGCGGCCTGACGGCGGCGGTTTCGCTCCCGATGAACTGCTTCGGCTGCAACTGGCGCTGCCGCCACGAACGCGCGCATTGCGTGAAGGATGTCCCCGCATCGCTCCTGGCCGAGGCCGTCCGGATCACGCTCAACGGCTCGTCCGGGCTGCCCCGCGTCTTTGTTCCGGGCGAGACCGTTGAAGGCGCCGAAGGCGAGGCCCATATCGAACTCATGGACCGACTCTTGGGCGGCATCGATGTGGAACTCTGCCCCATCGCGCTCTCCCAAGAGATCGAGCCATCTCCGGTGGCTCCGAGCGCCCCGAGCGGCTTGGAAGTCCATCTCGCCCAGTTGGAGAAGGCGCTCGCGGCGCAGGACATGGTCACGGCGGAGAAGATTCTCCGCAAAGCCCACGCGGAGTTTCCGCGCGAGGCGGAGATCGCCACCGCGCTCGCCAACCTGCTCTTCCAGCGCGGCAACTTCGACGACGCCATCCCGGTCTTCCGCAGCGCGTGCGCTCTGAAGCCCAACGATCCCGTTCTGCCCGTGCTGCTGGCCCATGCCTGCATGAACGCCGAGGACGCCGAGGGCGTGGAAGCCGCCGTGCAGCTGGCCTTCAAGGCCCAGCCCGGAAATCCGCACGCCATCCGCTTCGTCGCGGACATGAACGTCAAGCTGGGTCGCCATCGCGAGGCGGCCAAGGCCTACGGCCAGTTGGTCCAGGCCGGAAACTCCGAGCCCGAGGTGCTCCTCGCGCTTGGCCAGTGCTTCCGCCAGATCGGCGACAGGAACGGCGCCATTGCCTGCTTCACCGAGGTGATCCGGCAGCAGCCGGCCCACACCGAGGCGAACCGCTTGTTGGCCGAGCTTTCGCCCAAGCCCGCAGTCTCCAGCCAGTCGGCGCTCCAGACGCAGTCGCAGATGGACCACGAGAAAGTGGCCTGCCCCAAGTGCGGCAGCCACGACGCCCGTCAGGTCCGGAACCGCGCCGACATCGTCCAATGCGGCGGTTGCCAGATCGTCTATCTCCGCACGCGCCTGACGAAGGACGCGATGCGGAAGCTGTATCAGAGCTACGCCGACGGCGGATCGCACATGGCCTTGCCGAAGTCGCTGGATGAAGCGGAGCGTAGCGGTTTGGCGCGCGACTACTTCCTCCGGGAGATCCTGGAGTTCGTGGAGCCCCAGGGCGGCTTCCTCGACGTCGGCTGCGGCTGGGGTGGCTTCCTGCTGAACGCCCGCAAGAAGGGGTTCAATCCGCGCGGTATCGAACTCACCCGCAAGTGCGTGGGCTTCGCCAACGAGCAGCTCGGCATCCCGGTGGTGGACACGCAGCTGGAGGAGACGGAGATCGCGCCCGGCAGCCTGAGCGTGGTGTCGATGAACCACGTGCTGGAGCATTTGCCCGAGCCGAAGAACGCGCTGAAGAAGGTGACCGATTCGCTCCGGCCCGGCGGGATGTATTGCGGCATGGTGCCGAACTTCGCCTCGGCCTGTTCCTCCGCGCAGACGGAGAACTGGTATTGGCTGGACCCGTTCTACCACTACACCCACTTCACCCCGACCACGCTGCGGCGCACGCTGGAGGAAGCCGGATTCATCGTGGAACGGATCTATACCGCCACGGGCGACTACGGAGCGGAGAACGTCCGCAAGGCCTGTCTCGCGGTCGATCCGAAGCTGGCCGACAACGACTATTTCCAGGCCGAGATCAAACGCTACGAAACCGAGGGTCTCGGCGAGGAGATCCGCTTCTTCGCCCGCAAGCCCGCCACGGCGAAGCCGGAGGAAG
>CBFGQE010000002.1:0-22691 GCA_965650815.1 uncultured bacterium | reverse complement strand
CCTTGCCTTCGAGTTCCTCGGCCACCTCCGCGACGGTGACTTCTCCTTTTTTCCAGACGACCTCCATGATGCGCAGCTCGGCGTCGGTCAGGGTCAGTGATTTTTTTCGGGCCATTGGTTCTCCGTTGTATTAAAGAATTAGTATGTGAAGGAAACCCCCATGAGATCCACAGGTCAACTAAATTATTAGTAGAACGGTTGCCGAACTTCGCTGAAGAGGTTTTCTGAGAAGCATTCCGGCCATCCCGGCCCGGTTTCAATCGGAGTCAACCGTCGGTGTTTCCGGCAAAGTAAACCGGAACGTCGTTCCAAGGTTGGGCGTGGATTCGGCCCAGATGCGTCCCCCGTGGCGCTGGATGATGCGGTGGACGATGGAAAGGCCGATGCCCGTGCCTTCAAACTGGCTGGACGAATGCATCCGCTGGAACACGCCGAAGAGTTTCCCCGCGTATTTCATGTCGAATCCAACCCCGTTGTCGCGGACATGGAAGACGACGCCTTCGTCGGTGCGCTCGTGCCCCACACGGATGCAGGCCGGTTGGCGGTTGCGGGTGTATTTGAAGGCGTTGGAGAGCAGGTTGACCATCACCTGGCGGAGCAGCGCCGGATCCCCGGAGCAGGACGGCAGCGGCTCGACCACGAAGTCGATGCTGCGGCCGGGCATCGATTGGACCAGCTCATGGCCAACCTCCTTGGACAAAGCCGCCAGATCCACGGGACGTCTGGAAAGGTGCGCACGCCCGAGGCGGGCGAGGCGCAAGAGATCGTCGATCAAACCGTTCATGCGGTCCCCGCTCTGCGCGATCTTCCTCAGCAGTTCCCGGGCTTCGGCCGGGAGCTGGTCGGTGAACTTGCTTTCGATCATCGACGAGAACGCGTTCACGGCCCGGAGCGGGGCGCGCAGGTCGTGCGAGACGGAGTAGGAGAAGGATTCCAGATCCTTGTTGGCGGCCTCCAGTTCGGCGGTTCTCTGCCGCAGATGGCGCTCGAGCACCGCGTTCTTCAGCCGCAGTTCGCGGATGCGCAGCGCGCGTGAAATGACGGGCAGGACAAAGCTCAGCTTGAACGGCTTCAGGATGTAGTCGATGGCCCCGGCCTTCATCGCCTCCACGGCGGTGTCGATCGTCCCTTGGCCCGTCATCAGGACCACGACCATGTCCGGATCGATCGCGAGGGCCCGGCGCAAAAGCTCGATTCCGTCCATCCCTGGCATCATCAGGTCGGTCAGCAGCAGGTCGAACTTGGCGCGGCCCAGTTCCGCGAGCGCTTCCGCCGGGGCCGCGAAACCCGTTGCGGAGAACCCCCGATCTCCCAGCGTGTCGCACAGGGCCACCATTTGGGAGCGTTCGTCGTCCACGATCAGGAGGCGGGCCGGAGGCGGAAGTTCTTCGTTCATGGTGACTTTTCCCGAGGAGGTTGCCCATTGCCCCCACCGGCCACGCAGGCGGACAGCGCGTCCCGGATCTCGCGGAGTTTCGGGGGTTTTCCCAGGACTTGATCCACGTGCGGCGGCACCTCGCCGTCGGCGATCATGCGGCGTCCCCATCCCGTGAGCATGATCACCGGGGTGGCCGGCGAGGCGGCCTTGATCGCGGCCGCGACTTTTCGCCCGTCGATGTGGGGCATCCCGAGATCGGTAATGACGGCGGCAAACGGCTCCTTGCCCGCCAGGGCTTCCTTGAAAGCGGCGATGCCTTCCGCGCCTCCGGGAGCGGTGACGACCCGATGCCCGTCCGTTTCCAGGATGTCACACAGGCTTCGCAACAACACCGGATCGTCGTCCACGGCCAGGAGGTGGAGCCGGGATGGCAGCCGGCCGGTGCGGCGATGGCCTGTGGGCGCGGTTTTTGACACGGGGTCGGCCGCCGAAAAGACGAGGCGCATGGTCGTGCCCTTGCCGCGAACGCTCTCGATTTCCAGATCCGCCCCGTGCCGGCGCGCCGTGCCATAAACCATTGCCAGTCCCAGGCCGGTCCCGCGCTCGCCTTTCGTGGTATAGAAGGGCTCGAGGCAACGGCGCCGCGTGTCCTCGTCCATTCCGACACCGGTGTCGGAGACCTCCACGTGGACCATCGGGTGGCTCCGTCCGGGTTCATGGCGCGTCCGCAACATCAGGGTGCCGCCTTCGGGCATGGCATCGACGGCGTTGAAGACGAGGTTGATCAGGGCCTCGCGCAGCTCGCTTTCCACTCCCAGGACCACGGGAAGGTCCGGAGAGGTTTCCACCACCAGGTCGATCATCACGCCGCGCTGCTGTGGCATGTCGCTCCACCGCGCCCTGGAAAGGTCCACCACCTGGCGAACCAACTGGTTGAACTGCACCGGCACCAGGACCATTTCCGGTTCCCTTTGCCGGTAGAACTCGCGCATCCGCGCCACGGTTTGGGCCACGTCGTCGATGGCCCGCTGGATGGTCTCGAGATAGGAACGCGCCCTGGGGCCGAGCCCCGTTTCGTTCTCCAGCAGCGACTCCGTGTAGAGCGCCACGGGCGAGATCGCGTTGTTGATGTCGTGGGCGATGCCGCTCGCCATCTGCCCAAGGGCCTTGAGGCGCTCGTGCTGCATCACGGCTTGCTGCGTCTGGCGAAGCTCGTTGTAGGCCTGCTGCAGCGCCCCGTGGAGCTGCGCCTGGTGCGCGGCCAGGGCGGCGTGCTCGCAAAGCTGCCGGATGAACTCGCATTCGCCGCTGCTGAAGGCGTTCGCGGCCAAGCGGGCGACGACGACGACCCCGAACACCTGGCTCTCGACCAGCAACGGGGCGATGACCAGTGAACGAAGTCCCGTCCTGGCCAGCCGCTCGGGGAACGGGAAGGCCACCTGGCCGATGTCGGGCTCATGGACCAGCTGGCCCTGGATGCAGCGGGACAATCCGTTGCCATCCACGGGAACCCTGCTGCTTTCGGTCAGGCCCGCCTCCCTGGCCCGGGCGAGACACCCGCGCGCCACTCCGCTGACCACCAGGTCGTTCTCCGTCGGCCGGTAGAGCAGGACGCAGCTGAGGTCGGCCCCGAGATCCTTCTCCAGGCTTCCGGCCACGACCTGAAGGACGCTCTCGACGTCCTGCCGCTCGCCGATGGCGCGCGTGATCTGGCTCAACAGCTCCAGCCGCGCCAGCTGCGCCTTCACCCGCGTCTCCGCAAGGCTTCTTTCGGCGATCTCGTCGGACAGCGTCCTGTTGCTGGACCGCAGATCGCGTTCCTGCGCCTCGATGACCGAGAGCATTTCGTTGAACGATTCGGTCAAGGTGTCGATCTCGCTGCAACGGCCGGAGGATTCGGCCCGCGCCGAGTAGTCCTTGCGCTCGGAGATCTTCTTCGCCGTGGCCGTCAACGCCAGGATCGGCTCGGTGATCGGGCGCTGCAACCGCGACGCCAGCAGATACGCCAGGCAGATCGAACCGCCCAGCACCGCGCCGGCCACCAGCCCGAAGAGAAGCAGGCGCTCGTGCAGCCCCTGCAGGCTCGCCTGCAACCGCATCGTCCCGACGCGTTTCCCGTTGAGGATCACCGGCCGGTGGAGAACCAGACGGCCGTCGTCGAACCGGATTCCATCCGCTTCCGGCACGGCCGGAAACTCGGGCTGCTCACCGGAACGGACGAAGGAGGCCAGCACATCGCCGTCGGCCAGATACAGGCACGCGCTTTCCACGTAGGGATCGGCTTCGAGCGCGCGGAGCGTCTCTTCGGCCGCAGCCTCGTCCTGGAAGGCGATGGAAGCCTGCGAATTCCGGACGATCACGTCCGCCAACACCACCATGTCGCGCGTCAACGTCCGCCTGAAATCCATCATCTCGTAGATCGCCAGGGCCGCGCAGGCGAACAGCAGCATGATCGTGCAGGCCGCGATGACGACCCCGTTCAGGCTCCGCTTGATCGAGACGGCTCCCTTCATCCTAGGGCGCTCCTTTCCCCGGACCGGACCGGACGATTTTTCCCAGCCGGAGCAGCTTGGAGCTGATCTTCAGCCCGGAACGCTCCGCCGCGTCCGGATTGATCTCGAACCGGATCTTCTTCTCGTCGGTGAAGAAGTTGATGACGCCGCCCTTCTCCGCGAAGTCCTTGGTCTCGCCGACGGTCAAAACCGGTCTCGATCCGACGACCGAGAGCATCTCGGACACCTCCCGCCGTTCTGTCTGCGGCAGGAAGACGAGCTGGCAACCCGTCAGCTCCGCCATCGTCCTGGCCCGGACCACCTCCACCTTTCTGCCCTGGACGGTTTCGCCCCGAACCACCTCGTCCAGGGCTTGGCCGAACGGGTCGGCGCCGAGAATGCCGATCCGCATCGGCGTCTCCGGATCGGCGAACGTGTCTTGGGGCCACTCGACGAACTGCATGAACTGGAAAACGAACGCGGCCTTGACCTGGTATTCCTTGGCGGTGGCGGAATCGGCGGCGGCCAGCCCGTAGCCGGAGAGACAAAGGAGGAAGGCCGCGCCGAGAAGGAACAGCCGCCGCGCTTGCCGGGCAAACCCAACGAGCTGATGGAATCGGCGGTTCATCGCATTGGGTTTCCGATCCTACCAGCGGTAGGAAACCTTCGCATAGACGCTTCGCCGGATCTCCTCGCGGGGGTTGGGACTGGAGACCACATACTCGGCATGTTGGTCATGCAGGAGGTTCTGTCCGACCACCGCGATCTCCCAGTTTTCGTTCACGTGCCAGGCGAGGCGGGCTTCGAGTTCCCAGTAGGCGGGCACCGTGGCGGCCGTGCCGCTGGTGTTGTAGCGGAACGAATCGACCCAGCGCAGCCCCGCGTCCAGTTCCAGACCGTGCGGCAGGTTCATGGAGGACCGGATCGAGAACCGGTTTTCGGGATCGGCCGTTTCGTTGAGCGCGTTGTTGAAATCCACGGCTCCCGATTTTACCCGGATGTCCTCCCGCAGGAGCGTGTAGCCCAGCTTCAACCGCCACCATTCGAGCAACTGGTAGTTGAGGCTCAGCTCGAACCCGTAGGTCTCCCCTTCCAGGTTGTTCTCGTAGAAGAGGGGCAGACCGAACACGGCGGGAGGCGGGCTCGGGCTGGTGCTGCGCAGATCGTCGTATTGGTTGTAGAAGGCCGAGAGCGACGTCGAGAGCCTTTGCCCGAGGCGCGCGCGGTAGCCGACCTCATAGGCGATCAGCGTCTCCGACCGGAAGTTGGCCCCTCCGATCAGCAGATTGTCCACGATGGGCGAAAACGCCGGGGTCGGCAGCCGTTCGTCCCGGTCCACTCTCGACGGAGCCCGGATGGCGCGGGAGACAGCGGACCACACCATGTGGTTTTCCCCCACATTCCATTGGAGGCGTGCGCTGGGTTCGACCTCGAACCCCGTGTAGTCGTTGTGTTCGACCTTGGTCCCCAAGGTGAACGCCAGATCATCGACGAGCTGGATCTGGTCCTGCACAAACCCGCTGAACAGGTCCTGATCCAGCTCCGGGGGATCGAACGCCAGTCCCGGCGCGCTCACCACTTCGTCATGCGTGAAGCGATAGCCGAGCCCCCAGACGAAGCTTTGCCGATCCCCCAGGCCGAACCGATGCTGGAAATCGAGGTCGTAGGTGTCCAGGTCGTCCTTGAGCCGACCGGCCGGTGCCAATTGGTTGCCGTTGGCCGTGGTCGCCGGGACCGGCAAAGACAGATGGGTCCGGTCGTAATAAAGCTGGAGGCTCAGATCGGAATCTTCCGAGAACACATGGGTCCATCGCCCCAGCACATTGCCGCCGGAGACATCGGCGGAGCCACCGGTCGCGATGTCCTCTTCGCCGTCATAGACATCGCCCTGCAAGGTGAAGGTGTTCCGGTCCGAGACCTCGGCGTCCATCCGGAATCCGCCTTGGCCCATGTGCCACGCGTCCGACGCGTCGCTGCCGTTCGGAAAGACCTCGTTGTCGCGCGTGAAGAACTTTCCATAGACCCGGAAGAACACATTGGTGGCGAAACTGCCGCCGTAGCGCAGGCCGGTGAAACCCTGCGGCTGCGTCCCGCCGCCCGCCTCCCCGTAGAACCCCTGCGTGTCCTTGGCGCTCTTGCTGATGATGTTGACGACGCCGTTGACCGCGTTGGCTCCCCAGAGAGTGCCGCCCGGACCGCTGATGACCTCGATGCGGTCGATGTCCTCCAGCAGATAGTCCTGCCGATCCCAAAACACCCCGGAGAAGAGCGGCGTGTAAACGGTCCGCCCGTCGATCATCACCAGCATCTTGTTCGCCAGATCCGTGTTGAACCCGCGGGCGCTGATGGCCCAGTCGTGCGAGTTCTTCTGCGCCACATGGAGGTTGTCGGCCAGCCGCAGAGCTTCCGGAATGCTGGTCGCCCCCGAGCGGCGGATGTCTTCTCCGGTGACGACCTGGATCGCCGACGGCGTTTCGGAAAGCTTCTCCGGCTGCTTGGAAACCGAGATCACCTCGATGTCCATCAACTCCTCCAAGCTGAGCTTCTTGTAGGGGACGGCCGCGTCGCGTGGATTCACGGGGGTCGAATGCGGGGCTTCAGCGGCTCTGGCCCACGCGGCGCAGATGAGCCCCACTGACGCTCCCATCCGGATGGATGCCCGGCGGACCGTGAACCGGCTACGCCAGCGCTTGTCGGCAGAGAATTGCTTCATAGGCCTTCCTGTCGCGAGCAGCCGAATGCAAAGACGCCAATACCGAACTCGCTCGACCCTCTTGGCCCGAACCTCTGTCGTCGCTCCGATTCCCGTCCCAACTGCTGGAGTGCTGGATCGGTTTGGATCGGGAGCGATCCGGCAAAGACGTTGACCACGGAGGTCAGCGACCTTTCGCTGAAATTGGCTGCGTCCGATCCTTACGCCGCTGCAGCAACGTGTGTCGAGCAACAGATGTCTCGAATCGCAATTTTACATGTAACTCAAAGTATTCATTCCTAGATGGTTGCGATTGCGGTTTCTCCAAGGCAACCGGGACGGAACCCTTACAGCCCTCCTTCACTCGTCGCTGGACTCGGTCTGGCGACGGACCATTTCCTGATATCGACCACCGATCGCCACCAGTTCTTCGTGGGGGCCCTGTTCGTCGGGCAACTTCGTCCGGTCCCTGTGGTCCGTGTCTTCCGCGCCAACAGGCATTTTGGGGGTTGCCGGATGTGGCTTTCGTGTGAAAGACACGGAAACTTCACCCAAATGGCAACCTGCGTCGTTTCCTTTCGTTGTGCAGCGTTGGCCCTGACGTTGTCGGCGGTTTCCGTCCCCGATGTTTTGGCCGCCGGCATGTCTCCCATCGCCGTGACGGGCTTCAACCGCGACGTCGTGCTCGAAAGCTCGGCCTCTGGTCCGCCCTACACGGCCGCGCAGGAGCTGAATCCGAACGAGGGGAACGTCTTCTACGAAGAGGGCTTGCCCGGCCTCTTCCTGGGGTTGCCGGCCTCCCGCTCGTTCGTCAGCCAGTTGCCGGGCGACGACGGCACCGTCTTCCAGCTCCAGCCCTACAACGCCAACAACGCGCTCGTGCTCAGCAGCGGCACCGGCATCAGTTCCGGCGCGCTCACGCTGGTCACGCCAGCGACCTACGGTCGCATCGCGGTCATCGCGAACTCGGCCAGCGGCGGCAACACCGCCAATCTCACGCTGCACTTCTCCGATGGCGGCACGGTGGCCACGACCTACGAGGCGCCGGATTGGTTCAACAACGGCGGCTACGCGCTGCTGGGCTTCGAGCGGATCAACGTCAACAGCGGCAACACCAGCGGCGGCACGAGCAACCCGCGCTTCTACCAGACGACCATCGACCTCGTCGCGCTGCTCGGGGCGAACAACCGTCCGCTGGCCGCGATCACGTTCGAGCAGGCCTCGGGCGCGGGTTCGACCGGCATCTATGCCGTCAGCGGCGAACTCGCGCCGGATCTTTCCGCCAGCATCGTGACGCAGCCGGTCAACGTCGCGGTGGGTGAACTCCAGCCGGCTGCCCTCATCGCGGGCGTGGCGGGCAGTCCGTTTCCCTCGGTGCAATGGTATCGCAACGGCGTCGCCGTTCCCGGAGCGACCAAGACGGCGCTGGAGTTTCCGTCGGCTCCTTTGTCCGAACACAACGTCCCGTATTTCCTCGTCGCCTCGAACTTCGTCGGCGGCATTCCCCGCAGCGCAACCAGCGTGGTGGCGCGGCTGCTGGTCACGGCGGACACCACGCGGCCCCGCTTGGTCACGGCGGCGTCGCTCGGGTTGCAGCAAGTCCAGCTTTCGTTCTCCGAGCGCATCCATCCGTCGAACGTCGCCACGTTGGGGAACTACACCCTCACGGGGCCGGGCGGAGCGGTCGGCATTCTGTCCGCCGCGCTGGATGTCTCGCAGAGCAACGTGGTGCTGAACGTGCCGGCGTTGGTCGATGGCGGCCTCTACACCGTCGCGGTCGCGCAATTGACCGACCAGGCGGCGGCCCGGAATGCCTTGGCCGTCGGCACGCAGACGAACTTCACCGCATCGCTCTACGCTCCGGCGACCATCGGCGGGGCGTTGCCTGCCGGTTCGCAGCAGGTGGTTCCAGGCGGATTGGATCTCGTGGGCGGCGGGCTGGATGTCGGCGGAACGAGCGATGGCTTCCAGTTCAGCCATCGGCCCGTGACGGGAAACTTCGACGTGAAGGTCCGGCTCGATTCGCTGGAACTGGCGGACGTGTGGACGGAGGCCGGATTGGTCGTGCGGGAAAGCCTGAATGGCGACGCGCGTTCGGCCTCAGTCATGGCCACGCCCACGGTCAGCGGCGCCTATTTCCAAGCGCGCACTGTGGCGGCCGGAGCGACGACGCTCTCGGGCTCCGCGCCGGTGTCGTATCCGAACATGTGGCTGCGCCTGCAACGCGCGGGCGACGCCTTCACCGGCTTCGGCGGCTACGACGGCCAGAGCTGGACGCGCCTGGGTTCGGCGACGATGAGCCTGCCCGCGACGCTGCATCTGGGTTTCGCCGTGTCCAGCCACACGACGAACCGCACGGCCAAGGCGGCCTTCCGCGAGTTCTCGGACGTGGCGGCTGGCGCGGGCGTGAATCCGCCCTTGGCCCTTGAGCCTTTGGGCCAAGCCAGTCGCGCGACGTCGCTGGTGATCTCCGAGATCATGTATCACCCGCCCGTGCGGATGCTGGGCAATCGCGAGGCCGAGCTGGAGTTCATCGAGATCTTCAACACCCGGGGCGAACCCGAGGACATCGGCGGCTACC
Organism: uncultured bacterium; assembly: GCA_965650815.1. Lineage (GTDB taxonomy): Bacteria > Verrucomicrobiota > Verrucomicrobiia > Limisphaerales > CANJSG01 > CANJSG01. The sequence goes on along the minus strand of CBFGQE010000002.1, from coordinate 13,548 downwards.
GGATCGCGGGCGATGTGGAATACGCCTTCCCGCTCGGCACGGTGATTCCCGGCGGCAGCTTCCTGGTCGTGGCGCGTTCGCCCTCCGATCTGGCGGCGGTCACGGGCGCGACGGGCGCGCTGGGACCGTGGCAAGGCGCGGCGACCAATGGCCTGTCCAACTCCGGCGGCGTGGTGCAGCTCCGGCATCGCTCCGGCGCGCTGTTCCTGAACGTCGAATACGACACCCGCGCTCCGTGGCCGGTGTCGGCCGATGGCGCGGGCCATTCGCTCGTGCTGGCACGGCCTTCGTATGGTCAGGGCGAACCGCAGGCGTGGGCCGCGAGCGACGCGATTCTCGGCTCGCCCGGGCGAATGGAGCCGATCACGGCCGATCCGCTGCGCTCGGTGGTGATCAACGAAATCCTCGCCCACACCGACGACCCGCAGCCCGACTTCATCGAGCTCTACAACCACGGCAATTCGTTGGTGGACTTGTCCGGCGCTTGGTTGAGCGACGATGCGGACACGAACAAGTTCCGAATTCCGAACGGCACGACCTTGGCCGCGCGCAGCTATGTGCGGTTCGAGCAAGGCACGCTGGGCTTCTCGCTCAATGCGGCGGGCGAGGAGGTCTTCCTGGTGAATTCCAACCGCACGCGGGTGATCGACGCCGTCGCGTTCGGCGGCCAGGAGAACGGCGTCTCGTTCGGGCGCGTTCCGAACGGTGGTCCGGAGTGGCATCGGCTCGCGGCGTCCAGTCCGGCGGCGGCCAACGGCGTCGCCCGCGCCGAAGCCGTGGTCATCAGCGAGATCATGTTCGATCCGATCACCGGTGAAGACGACGACCAGTTCGTCGAGCTGCACAACCGGACGGCGCAGGCCATCGATCTCGGCGGTTGGCGGCTGACCGACGGCATCGACTTCCGCTTCGCGCCGGGCACGACGCTGGGCGCGAATTCCTATCTTGTGGTGGCGCGCAACGCGGCGCGGCTCCGCACCTTGTATCCCGGACTTTCTGTGGCGAACTGCGTGGGCGATTTCGCCGGGCGTCTCAGCCACGGCGGCGAACGGCTCGTGCTGACCAAGCCGGACGAGATCGTCTCCACCAACGGCTCCGTGCGCGTGACCAATGTCATCGACATCGCGGTCAACCAAGTGACCTACGGCACCGGCGGGCGTTGGCCCCGGTTGTCCGACGGCGGCGGCTCCAGCCTGGAACTGATCGACGCCGACGCGAATACCCGGCTCGCCGCGAACTGGGCCGCCAGCGACGAAACGGCCAAGGCGGGTTGGACCTGGATCTCGCGCACGGGCCGCGTGGACAACGCCAGCGCCACCGCCGACCAGCTCCAGGTGCTGTTGCTGGGCGAAGGCGAATGCCTGATCGACAACGTGGAGGTGATCGACAGCAACGGGAACAACCGCGTGGCCAATTCCAACTTTGAATCGGGGGTCACCGGCTGGACCGCTGAAGGCACCCTGTCCGGCTCGGGCTGGGAAACGGCCGAAGGTTTCGGCAGCGCGCGCTCGTATCGCCTGCGCGCGGTGGGACGCGGCGACAACCAGATGAACCGCGTGCGGACGCCGCTCACCAGCAGCTTCGCCTCCGGCAGCACCGCGATCATCCGCGCGCGCGTCCGGTGGCTGAGCGGCCATCCGGAGATCCTGTTCCGGTTCCGCGGCAACGGCCTCGAAGCCGCCGGCGCGATGTCGCTGCCGGTTGCACCCGGCACACCTGGTGCGGTCAACAGCCGCCGCGTGGTCAACGCCCCGCCCGCGATCCACGAGGTCGCCCATTTCCCGGTGGTGCCCGAGACGGGCCAGAGTGTCGTCGTGTCTGCGCGCGTGGACGATCCCGACGGTGTTTCCGCGCTGAACCTGCGCTACCGCATCGATCCATCGGCGACGCTGACGACGTTGGCCATGAACGACACCGGCACCGGCGGCGACGCGGTGGCGGGCGACGGCGTCTTCAGTGCTGCGATTCCCGGCCAAGCTCAGGGCGTTCTCGTGGCGTTCCACCTGCAGGCCACCGATGGACTGGGGCAGGGGGCTTCGTTCCCGGCTTCGACGCCGAACGGCGAATGCCTCGTGCGCTTCGGCGAATCTACGCCTGCGGGCAACATCCCCGTGTATCGCATCTGGATGACGCAGGCGACGTTCAACGCCTGGACCTCGGCCAACAAGCTGGGCAACGCGGCCTACGACGTGACTTTCGTCTCGGGCAACGCGCGCGCCATCTACAACACCGAGGCGCAATACGCCGGCAGCCCCTACATCTCGCCCGGCTACAACAACCCCGCCGGCAACCGCTGCGGCTACAGCATCGGTTTTCCGAAGGACGATCTCTTCCTCGGCTCCGACGGGCTGGTGCTCGATTGGCCCGGCGGCCACGGCGGCGAACGCACCGCCATCCAGGAGCAGATGGCCTATTGGTTGGCGGACCGGATGGACCTGCCGTTCAGCCACCGGCATTTCATCCGGCTGCACGTGAACGGCGTGACCGACATGCAGCGAGGTGGCGTCTTCGAGGCGGCGTTCCAGCCGGGCGGCGACTACCTGGAGGTTTGGGAAGACGGCGACAGCGACGGCGACTTCTACAAGATCGACCGCGCCTTCGAGTTCGGCGACGGCGGCGGGCTCATCGCCGATCCGCAGCCCCGGATGCAGCTCTACACCACGACCGATCCGACCACCGGCGCGACGATCAAGAAGACGGAGCGCTACCGCTGGACGTGGATGAAGCGCGCCTACGATTCCGCGCTCGATTTCACCAACGTCTTCGTCCTGGCCGACGCGTTGAACGCGGCTTCGCCCGAACCCTACACGGCGCAGACCGAGGCGCTGGTGGACGTGGAGCAGTTCATGGGGGTCTTCGCCTTCGAGCACATCATCGTGAACTTCGACAGTTGGGGCCACGACATCGGCAAGAACATGTATTCCTACAAGTCGCCGACCGGGAAGTGGCGGCTGTATCCCTTCGACCTCGACTGGCTGATGCTGGTCTCCGCGCAGACCGGACGCGGCCCGGCCAACGCTTCGCTCTACAGCTCGGAAGATCCGACCGTGTCCCGGATGTATGACCATCCCCCGTTCCGCCGCGCCTACCTGCGCGCGGTCCGGAAGGCCGTGGACCACGGGATGGATGCGGCGGCCTACGAGCCGGTGATGGACGCGAAACACCGTTCGCTGGTGGAGAACGGCGTCACGCTCTGCGACGGCGGAAGCCTCGTGAACCCGACGGTGGTCAAACAGTGGTTCAGCACGCGGCGCGATTTCCTGCTCGGTCAATTGGCCGAAGGCGAAGCCAGCTTCGGCGTGGCCGGAGCGACGTCGTTCACCGCGTCCACGAACGTCGTGACGCTCACCGGCACCGCGCCGCTCGGTGTCGAAACGATCACGGTCAACGGCCAATCCTGGCCCGTCACTTGGACCTCCGTCGCCGGCTGGCGCATCCGCGTGCCGCTCGTGCCTGGGGCGAACGCCCTCACGGTTGCGGGAATGGACGAAAACGGCGCGGCGGTCGGTTCACCGGTGGCGCTGAGCGTCCAATACTCCGGCGCGGCGGTTTCGCCCATCGATCAGGTCGTCTTCAACGAGATCATGGCGCTGCCGTCGGTCGATGGCGCGGAATACCTCGAACTCTTCAACCGCTCGACCACCACCGCCTTCGACCTCTCCGGCTGGACGGTGAACGGCGTGGACTACGTCTTCCCGCCGGGCAGCGTCATCGCGCCGGGCGGCTATCTGGTGCTGGACAGAGATCGCACGGCCTTTGTCTCCGCCTACGGCGTGCAGGCACCGGTCTTCGACAGCTTCGCGGGTGGGCTCCAGGCGAACGGCGAGACGCTCACGTTGTTGCGGCCGCTCGCGGGCGGCGGCGAGGAGGTCGTGGACCGCGTCCGCTACGAGCCCGGCGCGCCTTGGAAATTCGCCGTGGGCTCATCGTTCCAGTTGATCGACGCCGCGAAGGACAACAGCCGCGTGGCGAATTGGACCTCCGTGACCTCGGACCAACCGGCGGCTCCGGAATGGAAGTTCTTCAGCACAACCGGCACGGCCACTTCGTCACGCCTCTACGTCTATCTCACCGGCGCGGGCGACATCCATTTGGACGACCTCAGCCTCGGGCTCAACGGCATCGCCGGTCCGGGACCGAACCAGATCGTCAACGGCGGCTTCGAGTCGGCGTTGGCCGGAACGTGGCAGGTTTCGGCGGACTTCGCTTCGTCGTCGATCAGCACGACGGTCAAGCGGTCGGGCAATTCCAGCCTGCGTCTCGTGGCGACGGCGCCGGGCAGCAGCAACAACGACTCGCTCCAGCAGGACATTTCCCCCGCGCTCACGCAGGGCGCCTCCTACACCCTCAGCTTCTGGTATCTGCCTTCGACCAATGGTGCGCCGCTGCAAATCCGTCTTTCCGGGAACGGCGTCGATACCGGAGCCATCGACACGCGGCCGGCGCAGAACGCGCTGTCGTCCCGCTTCACTCCGGGCGTGGCCAACTCCGTGGCGGGCACGCTGCCCGTGTTCGCCGACGTGTGGCTGAACGAACTCCAGGCCGACAACACGTCCGGCGCCGCGGACAACTTCTCCCAGCGCGAACCGTGGGTGGAATTGCGCAACAACGGCGCGTCCGCGCTGGTGCTGGACGGCTACGCCCTCGGCCTTTCGGTCACGAACCCGATGCTCTGGCGGTTCCCCAGCAACACCACGATCGCGGCCGGTGGCTTCCTCCGTGTCTGGTGCGACGCGCAGACCAACCAGACCGCCGCCGGGCATCTGCACGCGGGTTTCCGTCTGCCTTCGGGCCAAGGTTCGCTGCTGCTCTCGCGCCTGACCAACGGCGCGCCGCAGATCGTGGACTATCTGAACTACGCGGAACTTCCGGCCAACTGGAGCTATGGCGATGTGCCCGACGGCCAGCCGTTCTTCCGCCGCGCGATGTTCTATCCCACGCCCGGCGCGGCCAACAACGGAGCCTCCGCGCCCGTCACCGTCTTCATCAACGAATGGATGGCGGACAACGCCGGCACGATCTCCGACCCGGCCGACAACGGCTTCGAGGATTGGTTCGAGCTCTACAATCCGGGCCCCTTGGCGGCCGATCTCGGCGGCCTTTATCTGACCGACGATCTGACGGACAAGACCAAGTTCCAGATCCCGGCCAACGGCCACTACATCATCCCGCCCGGCGGCCGATTGCTGGTCTGGGCCGACAACGAATCGATCCAGAACTCCACCAACCGGGCCGATCTCCACGTCGATTTCCAGCTCGGCAAATCCGGCGAATCCATCGGGCTCTTCCTCGCCGACGGCACCCAGGTGGACGCGGTCACGTTCGGCGCGCAGACGACGGACGTCAGCCAGGGCCGCTTCCCCGACGGAGCGGCGAACATCGTGGCCTTGCCCACCCCCTCGCCGCGCGCGGCCAATGCCTTGGCGAACATGGCCCCGTCGCTCGGGGCGCTTCCCGACCGGTTCCTCACCCTGGGACAGACACTGAACTTCACGGTGACTGGCAGCGATCCGGATGTTCCGGCACAGACGCTCTCCTACAGCCTCGCCGCCGGAGCACCCATCGGCGCATCGGTCGGACCGGCCAACGGCCAGTTCACCTGGACACCCACGACCGCGCCCAGCAGCAACCGGATCGGAATCGTGGTGCGGGACAGCGGGGTGCCCAGCCTGAGCGCGACCCAGACCTTCGGCGTGACCGTCCATCCGCCGCCGACGCTCGCCACCGTCCGACAAGGCCAGGCGCTCGTCTTCCAATGGCCGTCGGTTCCCGGACAGACCTACCAGGTCGAGTTCAACGACGACCTCGGCACGGGCTTCTGGCAGCCGCTGGACGAACCCTTCACCGGCCCCGGCGGCACGGCGTCCTTTACCAACGGCGTCGTCGCTCCGCCCTACCGCTACGTCCGCCTCAACCTGCTGCCCTGAAAAGAACGCACCGGAAGGCCGGGGATGGGCGGGTGAAAGCCGCTCGTCCCTCGTGGTGCGTTTGGCGATCTGCCGTGTCGCCAAACGGTTTTTGAGGCGCTGGCCTGGTTTCATCACCGGCTTTGACTCCTCCGTCATCCGTGCTTCTCTGTGCGCCCGTTTCGATGTCCATCTACCAGACCACCCGGCTCCCCAACGGCGTCACCGTCGCCTCCGCCTTCATGCCGCACATGACGAGCGTCAGCCTCGGCCTCTGGATCGGCGTGGGCGGACGCCACGAACCCGCCGAGCTCGGCGGCATCTCGCACTTCATCGAACACATGCTCTTCAAGGGCACGGAGCGCCGGTCCGCGCAGGAGATCTCGCAGAGCGTCGAGGGCATCGGCGGCTCGCTGAACGCCTTCACCAGCGAGGACCACACCTGCTTCTACGCCCGCGTCACCCACGACCGCTGGAAGGCCGTGGCCGATGTCCTCGCCGACATGCTGCTGCACTCCCGCTTCGATCCGGCGGACATCGCCAAGGAGCGCAACGTGATCAAGGAGGAGCTGGCCAGCTACTACGACCAGCCGCAGCAATACGTCCACGAGCTGCTCAACGAGCTCCAGTGGCCCGACCAGCCGCTGGGCCGTTCCCTCACCGGCTCCGTGAAGACGCTGGACGCCATGCGCCGTGCGCACTTCATCGACTACATGGCCAAGCACTACGTCGGCGAGGCCACGCTGGTCTGCGCCGCCGGCCGGATCGAACACGCCGAACTGGTGGAGACGGCCCGCCGGCTGACCCGGGATTGCCGCCGCGGAGCCAAGCCCGGCTTCATCCCCGCCGTCCATCCCCAGACCCGGCCCTCGTTGCGGCTCGACACCCGGCAGACCGAGCAGAGCCAGCTCGCGCTCGGCCTGCGCGGCGTTTCGCGCCACGACCCGCGCCGCTTCGCCCTGCGCCTGATCAACGCGCTGGCCGGCGAAACGATGAGCTCGCGCCTCTTCGTCGAGGTCCGCGAAGTCCGCGGCCTTGCCTACGACATCCACAGCTCCGCCAGCAGCTTCGAGGACACCGGCGACTTCGTCGTCTCCGCCGGGCTCGACCCCGACAGCCTGGAAAGGACCCTGAAGCTCATCCTTCGCGAGCTCCGCCGCCTGGCCGAGGAGCCCGTTTCCGTCGGCGAGCTGAAGCGCGCCAAGGACTACGTCGTCGGCCAGATGGAGCTGGGCCTGGAAAGCACCGAGAACCACATGATGACGCTGGGCGAACAGCTCTTGGGCTTCGGCCGAATCACCGAATCCTCCGTGATCGCCGAACGCCTCCGCGCCGTCCGCGCCTCCGATATCCGCCGCGCGATGTCCGATCTCCTGAAGCCCGAGCATCTGTGCCTGGCGCTCATCAGTCCGCTCAAGGACGGAAAGGCGTTGGAGAAGGTCTTGGCCCGGGTTTGATCCCGAGCGGTTTGGTGCCCCGGTCCGTGGTTCCGCTCGTTTTCCGTTCAGGGGCAGGCGGGGAAGGCCGTGCCGGGATGATCCGCAGGGAGAATCTGCGGCGGCCGGTGGCTTTCCTGGGCCCCGCCCCCCAAGCTTGGACTTGCCATCGCGCCTTTGCTCCGGATGATTCGCGCCCGTGGAAACGCAGCTTTCGCAGTATATTCCGGTCGTGATCCTGGCCCTGGTCGGCATCGGGTTCGCGGGTGGCAGCATCGTCATGTCGTGGGCCGCCGGCCGCTTGGCCGCGCGCTTCGGCAAAGTGACGCCGGTCAAGAACGTGCCCTACGAGTGCGGCATGTTGCCCGAGGAAACGAACAGCCGCCTCTCGGTGAAGTTCTACCTCGTCGCGCTGCTCTTCGTGCTCTTCGACATCGAAGTCATCTTCATGTATCCGTGGGCCGTCGTTTACCGGGACATGGTCGCGACCAGCGGCTTCTACATCCTCGGGGCGATGATTTCGTTCCTCGGCGTCCTCTTCGTCGGCTACATCTACGCGCTCAAGAAGGGCGCGCTGGAGTGGAAGAACTGATCGGCGACCCCTTGAACACCATTTCCGCATTGAAACCGGGCCGTTAAGCCCGGTTTTCTTTTATCCACAAGCAAACACCATGAGCGTCATCAAATTCGGCACCAGCGGCTGGCGCGGCCTCATCGCCCGCGACTTCACCTTCGACAACGTCCGCCTCGCCACCCAGGCGATCGCCGACTACCTGAACGCGGAGCGCAAGAACCCCGCTTCCGAAGTCTCCAAGCGCAAACCCGTGCTCATCCTCGGTTGCGACACCCGCTTCCTCGGCCGGGAATTCTGCCTCGCCGCCGCCGAGGTGCTCGAAGCCAACGGCTTCACCCCGCTCGTATGCAACCGCCCGACGCCGACGCCCGTCATCGCCCACACCATCCGCGCCCGGAAGGCCATCGGCGGCATCAACATGACCGCCAGCCACAATCCCTCCGAGTATCAGGGATTGAAGTTCTCCACCTGGAACGGCGCGCCCGCCACCGGCGACGTCACCAAGCCCATCGAGGCCAATGTCGCCAAGCTCGAAGCCGCCGGCTGGAGCTTCAAGGCCGCCGTCGTCGGCACATACAAGTGCAAGGAGATCGATCCCAAGCCGGATTACTTCAAGGAACTCCGCAAGTTCATCGACTTCGCCACGATCAAGAAGGCCAAGCTCAAGGTCGGCGCCCAGCTCATGTATGGCACCGGTGCGGGTTACCTCGACGAGTTGCTGAAGGAGAACGGAGCGACCGTCGTCGCCTTCAATCCGCAGCCCGATCCGATGTTCGGCGGCCATCATCCCGAGCCGAACGCCGAAGGCATGGCAGAAGTCAGCGCACTGGTTAAGAAAGGCAAGATCCAGCTCGGTCTCGGACTCGATTGCGATGCCGACCGCTTCGGCGTGACCGACAAGAGCGGCACTTGGCTCACCCCGAACCAGGTTCTCGCTCTCGCCCTCTACCACTTGAAGAAGAACCGGGGCTGGACCGGCGCCGTCGTCCGCACCGTGCCCACCAGCCATCAGGTCGACGACGTGGCCAAGATGCTCGGCGTGAAAGTTTACGAGACGCCCGTCGGCTTCAAACACATCGGCGCCTTGATGGAGTCCGAGCCGATCATCGTCGGCGGCGAAGAATCCGGCGGCCTCAGCGTGAAGGGCCACGTGCCCGAGAAGGACGGCATCCTCGCCTGCCTGCTCATGGCGGAACTCGTCGCCACCGAGAAGAAATCCCTCGGCCAGATCCTCAAGCAGATCGAGAAGACCACCGGCGCCTACTTCACCGACCGCATCAACGTGAAGGTCGCCCCCGAGCGCAAACAGGTCATCCTCGACACGCTGGCCAAGGGTTTGGAGAAGGTCGGCAAGTTCAAGGTCCAGCAGTTCATCACGACCGACGGCTACAAGTTCCTCCTGCCTGGCGGCGAGTGGGTCGCCTTCCGCGCCAGCGGCACCGAACCGATGATCCGCTGCTACATCGAGGCCAAGTCGGAGGCCAATCTAAAGGCGCTCCAGACCGCGTGCCGCAAGGTGTTGGCCTGACAGCGCTTTTAGCGCTCAGGCCTTCGCGACGGACCGCTTGAGCCAGTCATCGAAGCGGGTTGCACCAAGGCGAGGATTGTCGCCGGGAGTCAGGCTCTGGTCGTTCACCGATAGACCGAAGTATTTGGCTTTGGGATCCGTGGCCACGGTTCGTGCGTCCTTGGTCGCGCTCAGGTATTTCCGGACGAGTTCGTCCATCCGGATCGGTTCCGGCCCGGCCAACTCGATAATGCCACCCAGCGGTTCCGCGACCGCGACCTCGGCCATCGCGGCGGCGACGTCATCAGAGGCGATGGGCTGCATGAGCGCCTCTGGCAAACGCACAGTCTGCCCCTCGGTCGCCGACTGGGCGATGCCGCCCACAAACTCGAAAAACTGCGTGGCGCGAACGATCGTGTAGGGAACCGGCGAGGCTTTGATCAGGGTTTCCTGCGCCATCTTCGCCCGGAAGTAGCCGCTGGCGAGCAGCCGATCCGTGCCGACGACCGAAAGCGCCACGTGATGGCGGACACCGGCGACCGCTTCCGCAGCGAGCAAATGGCGCCCCGACTTCTCGAAAAATTCCAACACGGCGTTGTCCTCCCAGACCGGAGCATTCGCCACATCGACCACCACCTGTGCGCCGACCAGCGCTTGGGCCAACCCTTCGCCCGTGACAGTGTTGACGCCCGACGAAGGCGACGCCGGAAGGACGTCATGGCCCAACTGTCGAAGGTTGTTCACGAGCTTTTTGCCGATAAGTCCACTCCCGCCGATGACCACGATTTTCATGTGCTTTTTCCTTTCAGTGTTGTTGCCCGGTGAACTGATCTCCACCACGCAGCGCCACTGTGCGGAGGGCTGTTGTTTTCGTGTAGCCAGCGACTTCCCATAACCGCTATCCAGAATCTGGATGACGCCACTCGACGATCTATCGCTGCTCCGTGCTTTCGTCGGCATTGTGGAATGCGGGAGCATCTCCGCCGGAGCCCGCCGGTTGAAGATCCCGCAGCCGACCTTGAGCCGTTATCTGCGCGAACTGGAGGAGAGTTGCGAGGCGGTCCTTTTGCGCCGCGACACCCACGGAATGAGCCTGACCCAGACGGGCCAGCGTCTGCTCGATGACGCGCGCGCCTTGCTGGCCCATGCGGAGGAGGCGAACCAACGTCTGCGTGAGGATCAATCCACGCTGAGCGGCCATCTGCGCCTCTTCGCCACCATCGACTGCGGTCAATTCATCGTCACCCGCCTCGTCAGCAGTTTCCTGCGGCTCCATCCCAAGGTTACCGCCGAGCTCGCCCTGACCAATCGGCCGTTGCATGTGATCCAGGAGGGCTGTGACGTGGGAATTTTGCCCGGCAAGATCGCGGACGAGAGCGTCATCGCGCGGCCGGCGGGAACGATCACCCTCCATCTGGCCGCTGCTCCTTCATTGCTGAAAGGCCGCCCGAAAGCGAAGCAACCCGCCGATCTGGAATCGTGGCCTTGGATCGGACTGGCCGGCGCTCAGTTTTGGAGCGCCAAAGAGATCCGGCTCTTCGACAAGAACCGAACCGAGCAGACGATCCGTGTCTCGCCCGTGCTCGTTTCCGAAGGCGTGACGAGCATCCGCGAGTCTGTGCTGGACGGACTCGGCGTCTCGGTGCTGCCCGATTGGATGATCCAGGAAGACCTTCGATCCGGCCGGCTTGTCCGCGTCCTGCCGCAATGGAACGCCCGGGATCTGCCGGTCCATGTCGTCTATGCCGGACAGCGTCTCTTGCCGCTGCGCGTGAGCGCCTTCATCGACTTCGCTGTTGCCCACATGAAGAGGGAGCTGGAACCCGGCGGGTAGGACCGTGTTTTCGGATCTTTGGCCTGGTTCCCCTGTTGGACGACGAGTTGCAGAAGCGTAACCGGTGGATTCGCGATCAGCCTTCCAGCTTCACCGTCCGTTTCTCCCGCGCGCTTTGGACGGCGGCGTCGGTGATCTGTTGGCCGATGCGGCTGATCTCGACCGAGACGGGGCCGCGCAGCGGTTCGCCGGTGGTCAGGCAGCGGAGGAAATACTGGATGGGATTCTGCATCGGGGCTTTCAGCTCGTCCGCCGCCACTTCGCGGATGGCCGGTGCCTTCCTGGTCTGGAGCGTGACCCAATCTTCGTAGTCGCCGGTGCCGAGCGTGCCGTCGGTCCCGTGGATGACGAATCCGCACTTGGGCTGCGGCTGGTCGGTCCACGGATCGGTGAAGGTGCCCCAGCGGGTCTCGAAGCGCGACAGCCCGTGCGCGTAGCGGGCGATGACGATGCTGTGTTCGTCCACTTCCAACGCGGGCGGCTCATCGACCACGGCGGTGATTTCGAGCGGAGCCCGTCCGCCCTGGAGCCAAGTGCCCAAGGTCGTCCCGTAGCCGAGGTAGTCCTGGAGCGAACCGCCGCCGTGGGCGCGTTTGTAGAACCAACTGTGCGGCTTCCCGGCCTCCACTTCGGCGGCGGTGGTTTCCTTTTTGTCGGCCCCGTGCCAGAGCGGGCCGCGATTGCCGCCGTAGTGATAGACGCTCAGGACTTCGCCGATGGCGCCTTCGTCGATCAGCCGTTTGGCCATCATGTAGCCGCGTTGCCAGGCGAGGGGCCAGTTGATGAGAAGCTGTTTCCCGGTCGCATGCACGGCGGCGATCATCGCGTCGGCTTCGGCCAAGGTGGCGGCGAAGGGTTTCTCCACCAGCAGATGCACGCCATACGGCGCGACCTTCTCGACCCATTCGCCGTGACGGGCGGCGGCTGGGCAGAGGATGACGAGATCGGGCCGGGTTTTCTCCAGGCACGCGCGGTAGTCGGTGAAGACGCGATCCGCGCCCAAGCCGAAGCGCTGGGCGGCCTCCTGCATCCGCTCGGGCTGTTCGTCGCTGATCCCGACAAGCTCGACCTCGGGGTGTTCGGCGGCCTGGCGCAGCAGGTCGCCCATGTGGAAGTGGTCGAAATTGATCCCGGCGATTCTCCAGCGTTTCATGGCTAGGACGCTTTCTTCCGCGAAATCGCCGCCGGGAACAAGCGCGCTTCCTTCAGCGCGCTCCCTTGAGCGTCTGGTGGATGCCGCGTGCGATCTGGAATCCCTGGAAGACCTGATAGATCGCGTAGCCCCGGATGATGATGCCGAGGATGCTCATGCCGATCACGAGGAACACGAGATCGATCGCCAACAGCACCAGACCGACCACGAACGCCCATCGGTGTGCGCGGTAGGCGAAGAAGCCCAGGACGGCGAAGATCACGGCGGTGAAGAGACCTCCGATCAAGTGGACCATCTTCTCGTCGCCCTCGGCCGCAGACATGCCGATGAAGGCAAAGACCACGTTGACCACGGCGATGATCCAGAACCAGCTCGCGTGGCCGCGCATCTCGGCCAGCGTCGTCATGTCCACGTCCTTGTAGCTCGCTTTGTGCTGGCGCAGGGCGGGCATGGCGGCGACGGATTTGGGCAAAGCGGGCCAGACCAGTTCCGCGAAACTTTCGGCCCGCAGCCAGTCCGGTTGGTCGCTGCGCCAAATGAAGGTGTCGCGGCGGATCGTCCCGGCGGAAACACAGCCCTGGATGAACGCAAGATCGTAAGGGCCGACCTGTTCGCCGTTGCCGCCGAGATAGGTGTAGTTCACGTCGCTCATGGTGGTAGTTCGTCTTGCCGGATTGATGGGACCGCCCTGCGGACGAAGCGGATACCGGATGGGGCTTGGCTTGGCAACTCCGGGGATGGCGGCGGAGCGGGGGAATGCCGGCGACGGATCTTTGGGAGCAGGGGACTGACCGGCGGCGGGAGGTTTTCCGGCCGCGTATCTGTCAAAGACAGGGTGTCTAGCCTAATTGTCCCCGGGCGCCGGAACGGACCGGAGGCTCGGCGGAATCCGGGGCTTCGGTGAGCTCGGTGTCCGACTCGAAGGTGGTGTCGGATTCCGTCCCGCCTTCGGCGGCCAGCTTGACCGGCAACCAGAGCCGGACGGTGGTTCCCTTGCCCTCGGTGCTGGAGAGGCTCACGCGGCCGCCCATCAGCTTCACCAGACCGCGCACGACGGCCAATCCCAGTCCCCAGCCCTGGAGCTGGCGCGGGCGACGGACGCCTTTGAGCAGCATCTGGGGTTCGAACACTTCGTCGA
>CBFGQE010000001.1:0-23272 GCA_965650815.1 uncultured bacterium | reverse complement strand
TTGACCCATGCCTCTCTTTTCCCTCCAAACCGTCGCAAAGGCCTGTTCGGGCCGCCTTCTGGGCGGTCCGGACAGGCTGACGGTGGAGCGCGTCTGCACGGATTCGCGGGCGGTGCGGAAGGGCGATCTCTTCGTCGCGCTCCAGGGCGAGCAATTCGACGGCCACGACTTCCTGGCCAAGGCCGTGGAGTTGGGCGCGGTGGCGCTCGTGGCCGAGGAACGCGCGGCGGCGAAGTTTCCAAAAGGTGTTCCCATCGTGGTGGTGGCCGATGGTCGGCGCGCCTTGGCCGATCTGGCGCGGGAACATCGCAGCCAGTTTTCCATTCCCGTGATCGCGGTCTGCGGCTCCAACGGGAAGACCAGCACCAAGGAATTGATCGCGTCCGTGCTGCGCGAGGCGGGGCCGGTGCTGGCCAGCGAAGCCAGCTTCAACAACGACATCGGCGTGCCGCTCACGCTGCTGCGATTGGCTCCGGAGCACCGGTTCGCCGTGGTCGAAGCAGGCACGAACCATCCGGGCGAACTTGCGCCGCTCTTGGATCTGATCCGGCCGAAGCTCGGCGTGCTCACCAGCATCGGACGCGAGCATCTGGAGTTCTTCCACGACCTCGAAGGCGTGGCGGAAGAGGAGGGGAGCGTCGCCGCAGCGCTGCCCAAGGACGGTTGCCTGATCGTCAACGCGCAGACGCCGGGCCTGGGTTCCATCCTGGTGAGGAGCAAGGCCCCGGTGGTGACGGTCGGAGTGGACGGGCGGTTTGATTTTGCGGCCGGCAACGTGGCGGTCTCCGAGGGGGGAACCCGCTTCCGTGTGTGTTGCCGACGTCCGGAGCTGGACGGGGACTACTCCGTCCAGCTCTTGGGTCGCCATCATGTGGCCAACAGCCTGCTGGCACTGGCGGTGGGCGCGGAGCTGAGCCTGAACGGGGAACAAATTGCCCGGGGCCTTGCCGCCTGCGCGCCCGCCAAGATGCGGCTGCAATGGGACAATGTGGGCGGGGCCAAGGTGTTGAACGACGCCTACAACGCGAACGCGGACTCGATGATCGCCGCGTTGCGCACGTTGGCGGATTTGCCGGCCGCCGGTCGGCGCATCGCCGTGCTGGGCAACATGGGGGAGCTGGGCGACCAGACCGCCGAGGCCCACACCGAAGTGGGCCGCCAAGCGGCCGGATCAAGACTGGATTGGCTCGTGGCGGTCGGCAGCAACGCCGGCCTGACCGTGGGCGCGGCGAAACAGGCGGGGTTCCGGAAACGGACAGACTCCGTCGCGGATGTGGACACGGCCGTGGCGTTGCTGGCCGGAGAACTGAAGACCGGGGACTTGGTGCTGTTGAAGGCCTCCCGGTCGGCGAAACTGGAACGGGTGTTGGAGGGGCTGCGTGCGCGGTCCCGGGAAACGACGGTGACGGCATGAAGACGAACTTGAGCAAGACGGACGGGTTGCCCCTGCGCTGGGCGGGGACGGGATTGATCGCGCTGCTGGGGCGCGAGGACGAGCGGACGGTCGCGGCGGTGCGGCGGCGCCTGGGGCGCCTGCGTCGGCCGGAGAACGATCCCTTCGCCAAGAGCCACGGGCCGAGACACGACTGACGAATGCTGTATTACCTGAGTCAAGCCATCCTGGAGGCCGCGAAAGGCACGGAGTGGGAATCCACCGTGAGCTTTCTGCGGCTCTTCGGCTACATCACGTTCCGAGCGGGCGGGGCGATGCTGACGGCCTTGGCTTTGAGCTGGTGGTTGGGGCCGTATTTCATCGGCTGGCTGAAGGAGCTGAAGTTCGGCCAGGACTACGCGGACAAGGCGGAGGAGGGCGGCGACCTCAAGACCCGGCTGTTGAGCAAGAAGGGCACGCCGACGATGGGCGGCGTGATGATCGTGCTCATCCTCGACCTTTCCGCGCTGCTCTGGACGCAGTGGAACACGCAGATCCAGCTCACGATGCTGCTGGTGCTGGTGCTGGCCGGGCTCGGCTTCTACGACGACTACGCGAAGATCACGAAGCAGAACAACAAGGGGGCGAAGTCCCATGTGAAGCTCTGGGTGCAGTTCGCCCTCGCCGGCTTCGTGGCGGCGTATCTGTGGAAGGTGAAGCCCGAGCTGGTCTCCGAGGTGATGGTCCCGTTCTACAAGGAGACGTTGCTGGCCGGAACCGCCGGGCTGGTCGTTGGCGTCCTCATCACGCTCTTCACCATTGTCGGCAGTTCCAACGCGGTGAACCTGACCGATGGCCTGGATGGCTTGGCCATCGGCTGCACGGTGATCGTGTCCGGCGTTTTTCTCGTGCTCACCTACATTGCGGGCAACGTGAAACTGGCCGAGTATCTGGCCATCCCCTACGTGGCCGGGTCGGGCGAGCTCGCGGTGTTCTGCGCGGCCATGGTCGGGGCGGGGCTCGGGTTCATGTGGTTCAACTGCCATCCCGCGAAGGTGTTCATGGGCGACACCGGTTCGCTCGCGCTCGGGGGCATCCTCGGGATCATCGCCGTGCTGATCCACCAGCCGTTCCTGCTGGTGATCGCGGGCGGCGTCTTCGTGATGGAGGCGGTGTCGGTGATGCTCCAGACGTCTTGGTTCAAATGGACCAAGCGGCGGACCGGGACCGGGCGGCGGCTGTTCCTGATGGCCCCGATCCACCATCATTTCGAGAAGAAGGGCTGGTATGAGTCGCAGGTCGTGACCCGCTTCTACATCCTCTGCGTGGTGTGCGCCGTGGTGGCGCTCGGCAGTTTGAAGATCCGTTGAAATGGCTTCGTTGAACGACAAACAGGTGCTGGTGATCGGGCTGCACGAGGCGGGCCGCGCGGTCGTGCGCCGGCTGCTCGATCTCGGCGCGAAGGTTTCGGGCGTGGACGGCTACGACGCCGCCGAGTCGCGCGAGGCCGCCGCGCCCTTGCAGAAGGCGGGCGCGCGCCTGGCCTTTGGCGCGGCGCGCTGCCCGGACGGGCCGTTCGACCTCGTCGTCATCTGTCCCGGCGTGAAGGGCGAGGCGGAGTTCGTCGCCGCCGCCGAGGCCAAGGGCTGGCCCGTGATCAGCGAGCTGGAGTTCGCCTACGAGCAGATGTTCTGCCTGAACATCGCCATCACCGGGTCCAACGGGAAATCCACCACCGCCCGCCTCGTGGCCAAGCTGCTGGAAGGCGCCTCCCGCAAGACCCGCGTGGTCGGCGGACCCGAGGCCCCGCTCTGCGAGGCGGTCGGCGCCTCGCGCGACCTGGACTATTTGACGGTCGAGGCGCTGGCCCCGCAGCTGGAGCGCACGGTCTATTTCCGGCCCTCCGTCGCGGTGCTGACGAACATCGTGCCCGACCATCTCGACCGCTACCGGAGCCTGCCCGACTATGTCCAGGCGATGGGCCGGATCTTCGCACGGCAGCAATCCTTCGACTGGGCGATCCTCCAGACCGAGGCGCTCGCGCACTTGAGAACGCTGGGGATCAAGGTGCCCGGCAAGCTCATCACCTACAGCGCCCGGAACCAGCGCGCCGACATCTTCCTCGACCGCTCCCTGATCGTCAGCCGCATCGAGGGCTGGGAAGGGCCGCTCTTCGACCTCGACCGGTGCCGGCTCCGGGGCCCGCACAACGCGGAGAACATCATGGCCGCGCTGGCCGTGGGCCGTGTGCTGCGCCTGCCGCTGAACGAGATGGTGGCCGCGCTGGAAGCGTATGAGCCCGCGCCGCACCGGTTTGAGACGGTGGCGGAGATCGGCGGCGTGCGCTTCATCAACGACTCCCGCGCCACGAACCTCCAGGCGCTGACCTGCGCGATCGAGTCCCTGCCGGTCGTTTCGGGCGGCCACGCGAACATCTGGCTGCTGGCCGGAGGACGGGACAAGGGCCTCCCGTTCCATGACGCGGGACCGCTGCTGTCGCGGCGGGTGAAGGGCGCTTTTTTGTTCGGAGAAGCGCGCGAAAAGCTGCGCGCGGCATGGAGCCTGTTTACACCTTGCAGCACCATGGACACGCTGTTAGAAGCCGTCGCAGAAGCGTCCCGCAACGCCGTTTCCGGCGACGTGGTCCTGCTTTCCCCGGCCTGTTCCAGCTTCGACCAGTTCCAGAGCTACCAGCAGCGGGGCGACGCGTTCCGCCGGGCGGTGGCCGATCTGGCGGACGCATCCGGCGGACGCCCGGCGACGGCGGCCCGCGACGAAGAGCAATCCGCCACCCATTTAACCACCGTCACCGGGGCTAGAGGCAACCCGGAGGGCGGCAAGAAATCACCTCACTGACCGCGACAACCGACCCACGTCCCATGAGCACACCGAGTCCGCTAGTTCCGCAGGGATCGATCCAGGACGCCCCGAAAGGGCGCCGGAACCTTCCCGTCCTCGTCTTCTCCGTCATCGGCCTGCACGCCGCCGTCCTGGTGGTGGGCCTGATGATCGGCTGCAAGCCCGAGACCACCAAGTCCTCCGACCCGCTCGCCGAGTATCTGGCCACGAACACGGCCCCGTCCTTCGTGACCGATTCCTCCAACGCGGTGGGCAACGCCTCGCTCTCCAATCCCTACGAGCTGCCCGGCCAGCCGACCGCCGCGCCCGGATCGCTCGTGGGCGGGGCCTACACCAACCCGCCCGCTCTCGGCGCCACCTCCGCCGCGCCCGTCACCGGCTTCGCCGACCCGCTCGTGCCCACGCCCACGCCCGGCGGCGGCAGCGGCGTCGTCGGCACCCCGGTGCCCGCGACCGGCGGCTACAGCGCGCCCGGCACCCTGCCGATGGATGGCGGCTTCGGTTCGCCCGCCGTGGAACCCGCTTCGTCGTCCCTGACCGAGCACAAGGTGAAGAGCGGCGAATCCTTCTCCACCATGGCCAAGAAGTATGGCGTCTCGGTCAACTCGATCGTCGCCGCCAATCCGAACGTCGATTCCCGCCGCCTCAAGGTCGGCCAGGTCGTGCTCATCCCGGCTTCGCCCCGCGGTGCGGCGGCTCCGTCGGCTTCGGGCGAAAGCGCCGCTCCGGCCGCCGCCACCACCACGGGCAGCTACGTCGTGAAGTCCGGCGACAACCTGACCAAGATCGCCGCCAAGCACGGCATGACGGTCAAGGCGCTCAAGAGCCTCAACGGGCTGAAGTCCGACCGGATCAACGTGGGCCAGAAGCTCAAGGTCACGGTCAAGGCCGCCCCCGCTCCTGAAGCGGCCGCCCCGGCCCCGGCCTCGGCCGCTCCGGCCTTTGGCACCGTGCCCGGCCAGGCTCCCGTCTCCAACCCGGCGGTTCCGTCCAATCCCGGAACCGGACTCTAAACCCGCAGGAACGATCAGACCGAGAACCCGATGCGCCTCCCCATCACCATCCTGGTGTTCTGCGTGGGCGCGTTGCTGGCTCTCGGTCTGACGATCCTCTTCAGCGCGGAACTCGGCGGCAAGGTCCACTACTTCAAGAACCAGCTCGTCTGGTGCTGCCTGGCCCTGCCGCTGGGGCTGGTCGCCGCGTCCGTGCCCTATCAGCAGTTGCGGCGCTGGGCCTGGGTCATCCTGCTGCTCGCCGTGGTGCTGCTCGGCCTGACGCTCGTGGTCGGCCGGACCATCAACGGTGCCCGTCGCTGGCTCGGTCCCGAAGGCGGGCCCTATCTCCAGTCCTCCGAGTTCGCCAAGATCGCCCTGATCATCGCGCTGGCCTGGTATGGCGAACGGTTCAGGCACAAGATGCGCACCTTCCTCCACGGGGTGCTCGTTCCCGGCGCGATCATCGGCCTGGTGCTGGGGTTGATCTTCGTCGAACCCGATGTCGGCACCACGCTGCTGTTGGCGGCGGTGGCGGCGGTGGTGCTGCTCACGGCCGGGGCGCGTCCGGCCTTCTTCCTGCCGCCCGTGGTGGCCGGGTTCGTCGCCATCGGCGTCTTCATCGCCCGCGATCCCATGCGGTCGGACCGCATCTATTCCTGGATGAACCTGGAGGAAACCCGTCTCGGCGTCGGGCTCCAGGCCTACCAGGCGCAGGTCGCCATCGGTTCCGGCGGAATTACCGGACGCGGCCTGGGCGAAGGCCGGCAGAAGCTCGGCTGGGTGCCCGAGCACCACACGGACTTCATCTTTTCGGTCGTGGCGGAGGAGCTGGGCCTGATCGGCGGGCTGGCCGTGCTGCTGGCCTACGTCGGCATCGTCTTCACCGGCGCCTGGGTGGCGCTGCACGCGGCCGACCTGTTCGGCACCCTGATCGCGATGGGCATCACCACGCTGATCGGGCTCCAGGCCTTCATCAACATCGGCGTCGTCACCGGCACGCTGCCGAACAAGGGCCTCGCGCTCCCCTTCATCAGCTACGGCGGCTCCAGCCTCGTCTTCATGCTCGCCGCCATCGGTCTCCTGCTGAACGTCGCGCGCCAGACGCGCTCGGCCGAACGGAGGCCCGCGAACGACGAGGCCAATCCATTTTCCGACGCGGCTCTTTCCGAGGCTGGTTGATGCGAACCCCCAATCCCAGACCGATGGTGGCCATCGCCTGCGGTGGCACGGGCGGACACCTCTTTCCCGGGGTGGCCGTGGCCGAGCAGCTGTTGCTGCGCGGAGCCGCCGTCACGCTGCTGGTCTCGCCGAAGGAAGTGGACCAGCAGGCGGTCGCCACGCTGCGCGGCGTGGAGGTCGTGACCTTGCCCGCCGTCGGTTTGTCGGGCCGCAACTACCTCGCCTTCGCCCTCGGTTTCCTGCGCTCGCATCGGGCTTCGCAGAAGCTCTTCCGCCGCATCCGTCCCGTGGCGGCCCTCGCGATGGGCGGCTTCACCAGCGCGGCTCCCGTGTTTGCGGCGCACCGGCTCGGCGTGAAGACCTGCCTGCACGAGTCCAACACCATTCCCGGCCGCGCGAACCGCTGGCTGGCCCGCTGGGTGGACGACGCCTTCGTCTATTTCCAGGAAACGGCTCCTCGCCTCGCAGGCCCACGTGTCCACGTGGTGGGAATGCCCGTGCGGCCGCAGTTCGAAGCGATGGACGCCGAGTCCGCCCGCATGACTTTGGGGCTTCGCCCCAACCGTCCGACGCTCCTCGTCATGGGTGGCAGCCAAGGCGCTTCCGGCATCAACCAGCTCGTCACCGGCGCGCTGCCGTTGTTGAAGGAGAAGCTGCCCGACTGGCAGTTCATCCATCTGGCGGGCGCGGCGGACGCCGACAACGTGCGGCAAGTCTATGAACGGCTCGGCCTGAAGGCCGTGGTGCGGCCGTTCCTGAGCGAGATGGAATACGCGCTGGGTGCGGCCACCTTGAGCGTCAGCCGTTCCGGCGCGTCGTCGCTCGCCGAACTCGCGGCCATGCGCGTGCCCGCCGTGTTGATCCCCTATCCGGTCGCGGCCGACGACCACCAACGCGTGAACGCCCGGGCCTTCGTGGACACCGGCGCCGCTTGGCTGCTGGAGCAGGGGAAGACCTCTCCCGGAGAACTGGCCGCGCTGCTGGGGCGGATCGCGAACGACCCTGCCTTGGTCGGCTCCACCAAGGTCGCGCTCAGCCGCTGGCACTTTCCCGGGGCCGCCGAGGCCATTGCCGATTTCATCGCCCGCGAGGCGGGCTTGGCCCAGCGCGACACCTCGCGGCCTGAACCGATGCGGCGCGAAAGTCCGCGCGGGGCTGAATCGTCCGCGAACCGTTTGTGTCCGACTCCATGACCATGAGCCCGGTGGAAACATCGCCGAACGAAGACCGGCTGGTGGCCCGCGCGGCCGATCTCGCCGCGCGCCTGGCTCCGGGCACGCTCGTCCGCGCGCGCGAACCGCTGGCCAAGCGCACCACGCTCCGCGTCGGCGGGCCGGCCGATCTCTTCGCCGAACCGCAGAGCGAAACCGATCTGGCGCGCGTGCTGGCCTGGGGTGCGGAACACGGCCTGCCCGTGACGTTGCTGGGCCGGGGTTCGAACCTCGTTGTGCGCGACGGCGGCGTGCGGGGCGTGGTCGTGTCGCTGGCGCACGAAGGTCTGAGCCGCATCGCGGTGGACGGCACGCGGCTGCGCTGCGGCGCGGGCGCGCGGTTGAAGGCGGTTTCCAACGAGGCGCGCAAGGCCGGTTTGACCGGGCTGGAATTCCTCGAAGGCATTCCCGGCAGCGTCGGCGGCGCGCTCCGCATGAACGCCGGGGCGATGGGCGCGGAGACTTTCCAGTTCGTCGAGCGGCTCCGCTTCATGAACAGCGTGGGCGAGGTGACGGAGCTGCCGGTGGCCGAAGTCGCGGTGGAGTATCGCTGCTGCCCGTTGCTGAAGACCCACATCGCGCTCGGCGCGGTCTTTGTTGGCCAGCCCGCGACGCCCGAGGCCATCCGCGCGCGCATGGACCAGTTCAACACCAAGCGCTGGACCAGCCAGCCGCCGCAACCGAGCGCGGGCTGCACCTTCAAGAACACGCCCGTCATCCCGACCGGCAAGCTGGTCGAGGAGCTCGGCCTCAAGGGCACGCGCGTCGGCGGCGCGATGGTCTCGGGCGTGCACGGCAATTTCATCGTGAACCTCGGCGACGCCACCGCGCGCGACGTGCTGGCCTTGATCGAGAAGATCAAGGCGTGCGCCCGGAACGAGCGCGGCCTGGAGCTGCACACCGAGGTGGAGATTTTGGGAGAAGACTGAGATGAGCGTTCTGAACATCGCCGTGTTTCGCGGAGGCCCTTCGGCCGAACGCGAGGTTTCGCTCCGCACCGGAGCCGCCGTGGCCAAGGCGCTGCGTTCGCTCGGCCACGTCGTCACGGAGATCGATCCCGTGCCCGGTCGGCTGGAGCTGCCCGCCGGCACCGACGTCGTCTTCCTGGCGCTCCACGGCACCTACGGCGAGGACGGCCTGGTGCAGAACGAACTCGATCATTTGGGCGTGCCCTATACGGGCTGCGACGCGGTCGCCAGTCGCATCGCCTTCGACAAGGTGCTGACCAAGCTCGCCTGTCTGCGCGACGGCGTGCCGACCTCGCCCTTCGCCGTGCTGCATAAGGGCACGACCGCCTGGCCCGCCGGGCTGAAGCCGCCCACCGTGATGAAGCCGGTGCGGCAGGGCTCCAGCGTGGGGCTGTATTTCCTCGACGAAGAGTCCGGCATGGGGCCCGCGTTGGCCGGCGTGTTGCAGCACGACACCGAGGCGTTGATGGAGGCCAAGGTCGTCGGACGCGAAACCACCGTCGGCATCCTCGACGGCCGGGCGTTGCCCGTGGTCGAAGTTCGTCCCAAGCAGGGGAACTACGACTACCAGAACAAATACACCGCCGGAGCGACCGAGTATCTCTGTCCCGCGCCGTTCGACGAAGCGACCACCCGCGCCATCCAGGCCGCCGGGCTCGGAGCCTTCCGCGCCGTGGGCGGACGCGACTACGCGCGCGTGGACGTGATGGTCGCGGCCGACGGTTCGCCCGTGGTGCTGGAGGTCAACACGCTGCCCGGCATGACCGAGACGAGCCTTCTGCCCAAGGCCGCCGCCGCCGCCGGGATCGACTATCCGCAACTTTGCCAACGCATGGTCGATCTGGCCCTGCGTCGCGGTGCCCAACCCGTTTCCAGCCGATGAACTTCTTCAAACGCCGCAAACGCCAGAACCGCCGCGTGCCGCGCGACGTGAACCTCGACGTGCGCCTGAGCAACGACCAAGTGCGTTCGCGCCGAATGCGCGTGGTCGGCCGCGTGCTGGTCGTGGTGTTCGCCGTGGCCTTCGCCGGATTCATCCTGGTGCGGGGCGGGGGATCGATCGCCAACTACCTGCTCTTCGAGAACCCAGCTTACACGCTGAAGCACGTGCAGGTCGCCACGGACGGCGCGCTTTCGCCCGACCTCATCCGGTCGTGGATGAAGCTGTCGCCGGCGCAGAACCTCTATGCGCTCGACCTCGCGCGGGTGGAGCGCGACCTGAAGCTGGTGCCGTGGATCAAGCGGGTGGAGATGGAGCGGGTCTTGCCCGACACGCTCAAGGTCCGGGTGCTGGAGCGCGAGCCGGTGGCCCAGTTGGTGACAGCCGTGCAGATGCCGGACCGGAGCGTGCAGCGTCGGGTCATCCATGTGGACGCGACGGGTTGGACGATGCCCGAACTGGACAATAGCCGTCGCGCGGTGCCCTTGGCCGTGCCGGAAAACTACCCGGTGCTGACCGGGCTTTCCCTGTCGGACGCCAGTTCCGGCCGGGTGCTGGACCAGCCCGGGGTCGTGGCCGCGCTCGACCTGATCCGCGAGTTCGACACTTCGCCGATGGCCGGAATGGTCGAGCTGGCGGAGATCGACGTGGGCCGACCGGGCCTGCTCCGCGTGATCACGTCGCAGCGCACCGAGGTGTTCTTCGACGCCCAGGACCTGCCCAAGCAGCTCGGCCGCTGGCGCCAGATCCACGACACGCTTTCCGCCTATGGCAAGGCCGCGTCGTCCATCGACCTGTCCATCGCCAACAACGTCCCCGTCCGCTACGTCGAGGCGAGCAACGTCCCGACCGTTCCGCAGCGTTCCAACCGTCCAACCCGCACCCGGCCCCGCCATGTTTGAGCGCACCCCCCAGATCATCGTCGGCCTGGAGATCGGCACCTCCAAGGTCTGTGCCGCCGTCGGCGAACTCAACGAGAACGGCGTCCTCACCATCGTGGGGCTGGGCCAGGCCAGGTCGCGCGGCGTGCGCAAGGGCGAGATCACGGATCTCGACGCCGCCGGCGAGGACGTGCGCGCGGCCCTGACCGAGGCCGAGGCTCTCTCCGGCGCGGAGATCCGCTCGGTCATCCTCGGCATCACCGGCAACCACGTCTCCGGCCTGAACAACCGCGGCTCCCACCCCATCGTCTCGGTGGACCGGCTCATCACCGAGGAGGACATCCAGGACGTGATCCGCAACGCCAAGGCGATCAACATCCCGCCCGACCACCAGGTGCTCCACGCCATCCGCCAGCACTTCACCGTGGACGGCCACGCCGGCGTCGCGAACCCGCGCGACATGGCCGGGTCGCGCATCGACGTGGACATGCACGTGATCCACGGCAAGGCCAGCCGCATCGAGAACCCCATCCGCGTGGTGAAGGGGCTGCAGCTCGACGTGGACGGCGTCGCCTTCACCGGGCTCGCCTCGTCGCTCGCGCTGCTCAACGCGGAGCAGAAGGAGATGGGCGCCATCGTCGTGGACATCGGCGGCGGCACGACGGAATACGCCGTCTATTGCCGGGGCATCATCAAGCACACCGGCGTCATCGGCGTGGGCGGCGACCATGTGTCCAACGATCTCGCCTACGGGCTCCAGATCCCGCTGAACCAGGCCGAGTCGCTGAAGATCGAGCACGGTGCGGCGATGGTGGACGACTCCGTTCGCGGCAAGACGATCCACCTGCCCGGTTCCGCCGGGATGCCGGTGAAGACCGTGAACCTCGAGAACCTGCGCCGGATCATGTCCGTGCGGCTGGAGGAGATCTTCGAGCTGATCGCGCGCGATCTGGCCAAGCAGCGCATCCTCTCCCAGGTGCGGGCGGGCGTCGTGCTCTGCGGCGGCGGCGCGCGCATCGCGGGGATCAGCGACCTCGCGGCCCATGTCTTCGGGCTGCCGGTGGCGGTGGGCCAGACCACGACCATCAACGGGCTTTCCCAGGCGCTGGAGCAGCCGGAGTTCGCCACGGCCATCGGGCTGGTGAAGTTCGGCTCCTTCCAGGCGAAGACGAAGCGCGCGGGGCTCTTCCGGTCCTTGCCGCGCAAACTCGGCGATCTCTTCGGCGGCAAATTCTCCCTGTGACCGATCCCATGCCGGACCCAACTGCCATGAACCTCTCCTCCCACGAATCGAGCGGGCCGCGTCTGACCGTCGTCGGACTCGGCAAGGCGGGCATCCAGGTGTTGAACCGGCTGGACGTGCCCGGCCGGAGCCTCGCGGTGGATTCCGACCAGACGGATCTGGCGGCAGCCAGGAACGCGACGCCCGTGTTGCTCGGCCGACAGCGGACGCGCGGCATGGGCACCGGAGCCGATCCCGTGCTGGGCATGGCCTTGGCCGAGGAAGCCGCGCCGGAGCTGCGCGAACACTTCGCCGGATCGGACATTGTCCTCGTGGTCGCCGGATTGGGCGGCGGCACCGGCACCGGCGCGGGGCCGGTGTTGGCGCGGCTGGCGCGGGAAAGCGGCGCGTTGACCATCGGCGTGGTGGTGACGCCGTTCGAGTTCGCGGGCAGCCGTCGTCTGGAACTCGCCGCGATGGGCGTGCGCGACTTCAAGGTCCAGTGCGATACGGTGCTGGTGCTGGCGAACCACCGGTTGAGCAGGCTGCTGAACGACAGCATGACCCTGCCCGAGGTCCACGGCATCAGCGACGAGCACGTGGCCCACGGCGTGCGGGGCATCTGCCGGTTGATCGACCGGCGCGGGATCGTGCCGCTCAGCCTGCCGGAGCTCTGCCAGGTCACGCGCGGCCGCCATGCCGAGAGCGCCTTTGCCCACGCCGAAGCGTCCGGTGAAGCGCGGCTCCAGATCGTCCTCGACCGCCTGCTCAAGCATCCGTTGCTCGAAGGCGGAAAGCTTTTGGCCGAAGCGGACGAGGTGATCGTCAGCGTGCAGTCCGGGGAGGATCTGACCCGCGGCGAGATCACGAAGCTCTCCGAGCAGATCCGCCGCGCGGCGGACCAGGCCAACGTCACTCTGGGCGCGGCGTGCAGCGCCGACATGGCCGGGAAGCTGGCCGTGACCCTGATCGTCGCGAAGCGAGAGGGCGTGGTGCTGGACGGCGTGCCGCCGGTGCCGCCTGAGATCGTGCCGACGGAGCTGTTGGCTGCCGACGAACCGCAGGAGCCCCGGGCGCCGTCGCGCTTCACCGCGCCGCCGCCGGTGCTCCTGCCGGAGGAAAAGAAGCGAGAACTCGAGAAGGCCCCGGCATCCGTCCGCCGCAAAGCCAAGCGCTACCACGCCGAGCAGCCCGAGCTGGCCCTCCAGCCGGTGTCCAAGGGCCGCTTCGACAATGCGGAGCCCACCCTGGCCTACGGCGAGGATCTGGACATCCCCACCTACATCCGCCGGAACATCATGCTGGTGGATCTGCCGTCGCTCAGTTGATCCGGGCTGGTAGCAGTGTGGCTTTTCGCCCGGCGGGCGAAGTCGAGGGGGCAATTTGTCCAGGAGAGCCTTGGGCGAGGAGGGCTCAACCCAGGACTAGGAGCGGCCGATACTTGGTGAAGCCTTCCATCGGGGAGGCATCATGCCATGAAGACCGCCTCCATCCTTCTCGCCGCCGCCCTCGGATTCAGCCCGTTGGAGAGTCTCCGCGCCGCGGATTCCGGAGCCGATTCCGCAAAGCTCCTGCGTCTCCTCCAGCAGAGCACCTTGGCCCTGCTCAAGGAAGGCAACGTCCGCCACGCCGACGGCCAGTCCCAGCATCCCAACCAGACCGTGGAACGCCGGGAAGCCCTGGCCAAGGACGGGCAGGAACCCCTCGCGACCGTGTTGGCGTGCTCAGATTCGCGCGTGCCGGTGGAACAGATTTTTGATCGAGGCTCGGGCGACATCTTCGTCATCCGGGTGGCCGGGAATGTCGCCGGCGTCAGCGAAATGGCGTCGGCCGAATACAGCGTCGGCCACTTGGGAACACCGGTGCTGGTCGTGATGGGCCACACCCGGTGCGGCGCGGTCACGGCCGTGGTCAAGGGCACGGAGCTGCACGGGCACATCGCGGCCCTGGCCCAGTTGATCAAACCGGCGGCGCACAAGGCGCTGGGCGAGACGCCCGATCCCGAGGACGCGGTGCCCATCGCGATCCAGTTCAATGTCTGGCGACAGATCGAGGCGCTTTTGACCGAGAGCGAGGAGATCCGAAGCGCCGTGAAGTCCGGCAAGACCCAGGTGGTGGGCGCGGTTTACGATCTTTCCTCGGGCAAGGTGGCTTGGCTCGGCCAGCACCCGCAGTTCGACCGCATCATGGCCGCGCCCCTGCAGGACACCGTGGCGCAGCGCGCTCCGGCGGCGGAGCACTCCGCGGGCAAATACGTCGATACCGGCGTGCCGGAAGCCAGGCCCCCAGCGGCGAACCGCAGCCCGGGACCGGTCCCCCATCCTCCGTCCAAGGCTCCGGCCGCGAAGCCCGAGCCGGGGCATCCGGTGGCCAGCCGCGGGCATTGACCGTCCGGCGGCTTGATTCGGCCTGGGGCTGGACCAAAACTGGCCGCCATGACCGACGCCGAAGTTCTCCAGGTTTTCCGCGACACCGGTGCCCTCTTGGAAGGGCACTTCGTCCTCCGCAGCGGCTTGCACAGCCGCCAGTTCTTCCAATGCGCCCTCGCGCTCCAGCAGATGCCGATCGTCGAGCGCCTCGGAGCCGCGCTCGCCGCCAAGCTCCGTCCGCTCGGGGCCGTGACCGTCGTCGCGCCCGCGATGGGGGGATTGGTCATCGGCCAGGAGGTGGCCCGCCAGCTCGGGCTGCGCTTCATCTTCGTGGAAAAGGAAGAGGGCAAGCTGGTGCTGCGGCGCGGATTCAAGATCGCGCCGGGCGAGAAGATCCTCGTCGTCGAGGACGTGGTCACGAAGGGCGGCCGGGTCCAGGAAACGATGGACATCGTGCGGGCCAACCAAGGCACGGTCGTGGGCGTGGGCATGGTGGTGGACCGTTCCAACGGCGCGGTGAACCTCGGCGTGCCGACCCTGAGCCTCTTGGCCCTGACAGTGGAGGCGTTCGATCCTGCGAATCTGCCGCCTGATCTGGCCGCCACGCCCGCCGTGAAGCCGGGCAGCAAGTGATTCGCATGAGTTAAAGTTCCGGGGTTGGAGGCATAAAAGTTTCGTTTTGCGCCAAGGGGTGGCGTGCGTAGTTTGCGCCATGCAAAGCGATCCGGGCTGCTTGTCCGCAGCCTCCTGTGAAACGACCCAGATGAAGTCCAAGCTCCACGACAAGCAGAACGAACGCGACCATCGCGACCTCCGCATCGACAAGGTGGGCGTGCGCGGATTGAAGTTCCCCATCCAGATCCGCGACAAGGAACGCGCCCACCAGCACACCGTGGCCACCATCGGCATGTTCGTGGACCTGCCGAAGGAATTCAAAGGCACCCACATGAGCCGCTTCATCGAGGTGCTCAATTCCCACGGCCCCGTCGTCCATGTGGAGAACATCACCGACATCCTCCACGCGATGCAGAAGAAGCTGAACGCCCAGTCGGCCCATCTGGAGATGGAGTTTCCCTTCTTCCGGACCAAGCGCGCGCCTGTTTCGGGCAAGGAAGGCCTGATGGACTACGAGGCCCGCTTCGACGCGACCGCCACGGGCAAGGATGTGGACTTTGTGCTCACGGTGAAGGCCGGCGTGACCACGCTGTGCCCGTGCTCCAAAGCGATCAGCCAATACGGCGCCCATAACCAGCGCGGCACCGTGACCGTGCAGATCCGGTCCAAGCAGGCGATCTGGATCGAGGACGTGATCTCGCTCGTCGAGGCGTCTGCCAGCAGCGAGCTGTATTCCCTGCTGAAGCGGGAAGACGAGAAGTCCGTCACGGAACGGGCCTACGAGAACCCGGTCTTCGTCGAGGATCTGGTCAGGAATGTGGCACTTCGGCTCAACGCGCATCCGGACGTGACGTGGTATAAGGTCGAAGCGGAGAACTACGAGAGCATCCATTCCCACAACGCCTACGCCTGCATCGAGAAGGGTTGATGCGGGGGGGGGCGGTGTAAGTGATTGATGCTTAGATGTGTGGGTTGTCTTTTTGGACAAGGGGCTTTCTCGAAGATTTTAGTGGCATCGAAAAAGCGTGCTGCTACAGTCTCGCACCCTCGAAACGGCAGGGTTATCCGTTTTCGAGGCATTTTCTTTGTCTGAAAGAATAGAACGTCGCCGTGAGCGCTAAGAAGAAAGCAACCGAGAAGAAGCCCGCCGCCGACAGCGGCCGCGTGGTCAGCGGGGCCACCGCAGCTTCGATTCTGGGCGCGATTGGTCGCACCGCCAAAAGTGCGCCGGTGAAGGTGAAGCCGGAGTGGCAGAAGTTCTATGCCAATCTGGTCGAGCTGCGGGATCGCCTGCGTCTGCAGATGAGCGGCTTGGCCAAGGATTCCGCCGTGGAGATGGACAACTACAGCCTCCACATGGCCGATTCCGGCACGGACAATTTCGACCGCGATTTCGCGTTGAGCCTCCTCTCGTCCGACCAGGATGCGGTCTATGAGATCGAAGAGGCGATGAAGCGCATTGAAAAGGGGATCTACGGAGTCTGCGAACTGACCGGAAAGCCGATCCCCAAGGCGCGTCTGGAGGCCATCCCGTGGACGCGGTTCACGGTGGAAGCCCAGGCCCAGCTGGAAAAGGACGGCGCGCTTCGTCAGCGCCGTCTCGGTTCGCTCGGATCGGTGGACAGCGCCCAAGGCGCGGAACCGGACACCGACGACGACGACGACGAAAAGCCTTTGAAGGAAAAGGAATAAACCATGCCTCGTGAAATCGTAACCATCGAATGCACTGAAGCGCGGAAGGAAGGCAAGTCGCCTTCCCGTTACACCACGACGCGCAACAAGAAGCTTAAGCCGGAGAAGCTGGAACTGAAGAAGTTCAATCCCGCCCTCCGTCGCCACACCGTGCATCGGGAGATCAAGTAGCCATGCCTCGCAAGACCAATACCGACAAGAAGTCCGAACGTGGACAACGCACGGAGCGCCGCACGCCCCGTCCGAAGCCGAAGATCGACTTCACGATCGATACGATCGACTACAAGAACGTCACCCTGCTTCGCCAGTTCGTGACGGACCAAGGCCGCATCCTGCCCCGCAAATACACCGGATTGCCCGCGTCCTATCAGCGCAAGGTGACCCAGTGCATCAAGCGCGCCCGGCAGATGCTCCTGATGAAGTAAGTTTTTACGTCGTTTCGCCGACCAAGCCCGCAGCTGAAAAGCTGCGGGCTTTCTTGCTTTGTCCAAACTCCGCCACCGGTCTTTGGTCGATCCAGTCGGAACCTGAACCAACCGGCATTGGTGGCAAAAATCCACTCGGCTCCGAGACGGAGCGTAAGAAGGAACAGCGTTTGGAGCAGCGAGGACGGAGGGAATCAGGCCCCGGCTTCGGGAACCCAATCGCCTAGGCGCAGGAACTCGCGGACCTTGCGGCGTTCGTAGCGGTTTTTCTGGGGTTTGGCCGGACGGCTGTCGGTCTGGCGGAACGGATGTTTGGAGCGGACGACTTCAGAGATGGCGTCGTTGGATTTGGTCATAGCGATTCATCCTTTCTTACCTTCCAGTGGAACTTGGGAAGCCTCAGGCGTGCCACGCCTGCCCTTGAGAACGGGAGCCACAAACGCGGTGTTTTGGCCGTGTCTTGTCCCTTTCACGGACGTTACCGATAGCAACTTTTCGTAAATGGGCAAATGAGCACTGCTTCAAGTGTGCATTTTCCGCCAAGCTGGCCTTTTCCCCTCTGGACTTGAAGTTCGCGCTCCGTAACGTGGCGGTCCGATGCAGCGCAAACTCACCCTCGGCCATTCGCCCGATCCTGACGACGCCTTCATGTTCTACGGGCTGGCCAAGGAACTCATTCCCACCCACGGCTTTGAGTTCGAGCACATCCTCCAGGACATCCAGACCCTCAACGAACGGGCGACCCGGGGCGAACTCGACATCTCGGCCGTCAGCATCCACGCCTACGCCTACGTCAGCGACCAATACGCCTTGTTGCCCAGCGGAGCCAGCATGGGTGACGGCTACGGGCCGATGCTGGTCGCGAAGCAGGTTTTATTGAAAGCAGAAGTGGCCCGGCGAAAAATCGCGGTGCCCGGCGAGATGACCAGCGCGTTCCTCGCCCTGCAACTGTGGCTCGGAATTCCGGCCAAGCAGATCGACTACGTGGTCGTGCCTTTTGACCAGATCTTCGCGGCGGTTCGATCAGGAAAAGCCGAGGTCGGTCTGATCATCCACGAAGGCCAGCTCACCTACCGCAACGAAGGCCTGCACGTCTGCGAAGACCTCGGCGTCTGGTGGGGACGGGAAAACAACGGGCTGCCCCTTCCGCTCGGCGGCAACGTCATCCACAAGCGCTTCGCCCCGGAAACGCGGCGGTTGATCTCCAAGATCCTGACCGACTCCATCCAGTTCAGTCTCGACCATCGGCCGGAAGCAGTGAAGCACTCGCTCCAGTTCGCCCGCGACATGGGCATCGAGCTGGCCGACAAGTTCGTCGGCATGTATGTGAACCACTGGACGCTCGACTACGGCGAGAAGGGCCGCGAATCGATCCGCCGCTTCCTCGGCCGAGCGTTCGAGCAGGGGATCATCCCGCACCGGCAGGAACTGGAGTTCGTCGTGTAGCGAGCCGGGTGGGGCGAAGCTATTCGAGGTTGAAGAACTTCTTTTCTATCTTCGCCAGCTTGGTGGAGAGCTTCTTCACGTTCTCGTCCGGCGGCAGGAAATACGCGGCCCAGGCCGGACGCTGCTTCATGCGCTCCAGCGCGGCGTAGAAAGCGCAGACCGATTCCGGCCCGTAGCCGGCGTTCAGCGAGTTTTCGGCCCCGGCTTCGACCGCCTTCTGCCAATCGGCCTTCTTCATCACGGCGGCGATGGGCGATTTGCCCGCGAGCTGGCCGGAGTATTTCTCGTAGTGGCCGAGGTATTGGTGGGACAGCTCGATGGCCACCACCATGCTGACCATCTGGGAAAAGTAGGTTCGCTGGTTGTTGACCACATGGGCCTGCGCGAACTTGGCGTTCTGCGCGTCGGGCAGTTCCGGCAAGCCCTTCGCGGGATCGATCGTCCCGAGCGTGGCCAGATACCGGT
Organism: uncultured bacterium; assembly: GCA_965650815.1. GTDB lineage: Bacteria > Verrucomicrobiota > Verrucomicrobiia > Limisphaerales > CANJSG01 > CANJSG01. The sequence continues at coordinate 4,633 of CBFGQE010000001.1, read as the reverse complement.
CCAGATAGCCCGGCTCCACACCGTCAAAGGCACGGGCCCGCGCGATGCGGTTCATCAGCTCGATGAAGCCCGTCGAGACGGTCACGACCCGCAGCGGACGGCCCTCGAAGTCGAACTGACCGGCCTGCACGTAGGGCATCGGCTCCGTTTCCAGAGCGATCGGCTGCGGGGCCAGTCCAGCCTGCTGCTTCGGTTCCAGCACGTTGAACAGCATGGAGCCGATGCGGACCGTCTCGGAGAATCCGGACAGCTTGTCCGGGGCGGCGGCGTGGAGGGAGAGCGTGGCCAGAGCCACGGCGACGGCGATGCGGGACAAAAGTTTCATGAGCGGGCTTCCATGCCGGACGACGCCTGAATTCTCCGTCCTGGAGGACGCGTCCCGAGTTCCTATCGGTGGCCCGCCTCCGCGCTTTAGAGCCGATCCGGACAACCATCCCAGCTTTCCTTGGACCGGGCACAGCAACGGCCTCGCGCAAAGGCCGCAAGGGACGCGAAAGAGGATGGATCCTTTCTGTCTTTGCGGCCTTTGCGAACTTGGCGTGAGGTTTCTTCTGCAATGGCTTCCGCCTCTGCAGGGCTGTGTGCCTCCGTGGTCGATCCGGTTTCCCCCTTTTGCCGCGCCGAGGCACGTGCTACCAACTCGCCCCGTGCGCACCGAAGTGCTGAAAAACGTCAGCCGTCTCGTCGTTAAACTTGGAACCGGCGTCCTGACCGACGCCCAGAAACGCCCCGACCTGGCCCAGCTCCGCCAGCTCGTGGCGCAGATGGCCGCGCAGCGGAAGGAGGGCAGGGAAGTCGTCCTCGTCACCTCCGGCGCGGTCGGGGCCGGCATGGGCGTGCTCGGCCACGCCAAGCGCCCCAAGGAACTCGCCGAGCTCCAGGCCTGCGCCGCCGTCGGCCAGTCCCGACTGATGACCACCTACGAGCAGCTCTTCGCCGAGCACGGCCTCGCCGTCGCCCAGGTGCTCCTCACCCACGACGATCTCCAGCACCACGACCGCCACCTCAACGCCCGCAACACCCTCGTCACTTTGCTCGGCCACGGCGTGGTCCCGATCATCAACGAGAACGACGCCGTCTCCTTCACCGAGATCAAGTTCGGCGACAACGACAAGCTCTCCGCCCTCGTCGCCGCGCTCCTTCCCGCCGACCTCCTCGTCATCCTCACCACGGTGGACGGCGTGATCGAAAACTTCGGCCAACCGGACCAGGCCACGTTGCCCGTCATCGAGAAGATCGATTCCGTCGTGGAGAAGATGGCCGGTGGCACCACCAGCGAGACCGCCGTCGGCGGCATGGCCTCCAAGATCCAGGCGGCCAAGATCGCCGTCCGTTCCGGCATTCCGCTCGTCATCGCCTCCGGCCGCAAGAAGACCGCGCTGGCCTCGATCCTTTCCGGCAAGGAAGAGGGCACGCTCTTCGTGCCCCAGCCGCGCAAGCTCGCCGGGCGCAAACGCTGGATCGCCTTCTTCCACCATCCCAAGGGCACGCTCGGCGTGGACGCGGGCGCGAAGAAGGCGCTGCGCGAGGACAAGAAGAGCCTGCTGCCCCCCGGCGTGAAACAGATCGACGGAAATTTCGACGCCGGAGAGATCGTCCGCATCTGTGACGCCGACGGCACCGAGTTTGCCCGGGGCATCGCGGGCGTTGACTCCGAGACGCTTCGCTCCGGCAAGGCGGGACGCATCGAGATCGTCCACCGGGACAATCTCGTCGTCTTGTAGGACATAAGTGTCGATGCCCCCTAAAGCAGGGGGAGGGGTTGGCCGATAACGGCGATGAAGTCCACCAGACCGCATCGTCATGAAGACCTCGATTGTCCGGCTGAGTTTTGTCGCCGCCACCGCAGTTACGCTCGCCGCCGTCGGGATCGGTTTCTCCCACGCGAACCCGGCCGCCACCGCCGATTGGGCGGCGCTGAAGGCCAAGTTCCGCCGCCCCGCCGCGATTCCCTTTCCCAAGGAGAACCCGCACACGCCCGCCCGTGAATCGCTGGGCAAGGCGCTGTTTTTCGACACCCGCCTCTCCGGTTCCGGAGCCATCTCCTGCGCCTCGTGCCACAATCCCGCCTTCTCCTGGGGCGATGGTCTGCCTAGGGGCATCGGCCACAAAGGCCAGGTGCTGGGACGCCGCACGCCGACGATCCTGAACATGGCCTGGGGCGAACTGTATTTCTGGGACGGCCGCGCCGATTCGCTCGAAGCCCAGGCCCTCGGGCCCGTGGAATCGGCGGCGGAGATGAACCTGCCCCTGGACCAGATGGTCTCCAGTCTGGCCGGCATCCAGGCTTACGCGCCGATGTTCGAGGCCGCCTATCCCGGCGAAGGCATCACCAAGGACACCGTCGCCAAGGCCATCGCCACTTTCGAGCGCACCGTCGTTTCGGGCGAAGCGCCGTTCGACCGCTGGATCGCGGGCGACGAAGCGGCCATCTCCGATTCGGCCAAGGAAGGCTTCCGCCTCTTCACCGGCAAGGCCAGTTGCGTGGAATGCCACTCCGGCTGGAACTTCACCGACGACGGTTTCCACGACATCGGCATCGTCGGCCAGGACCTCGGCCGTGGCGAGCATCTGCCGCAGATCGAGGCCGTGCAATACGCCTTCAAGACCCCCACGCTGCGCAACGTCTCCCATCGGGCCCCCTACATGCACGACGGCTCCGAACGCACGCTGGAGGAGGTCGTCCGCTTCTACAACGAGGGCGGCAAGGTCCGTCGTCCCGGCCACGCCCTCCACGTGAAACCGCTGGGCCTGACCGACGTCGAGGTGAAGGCGCTCTGCGACTTCATGGACACGCTCACCAGCCAGGACGCGCCCGTCACCATCCCCGTGTTGCCCCGCTGAAAACTCTCCCGGATAAGCCCATGAAAACCACCTCCCGCACCGTTGTCGCCGCGCTGGCCCTCGCCTGCGTCTCCGTTTGCGCCAACGATCCCAAGAACCATCCTGTGGACCAGAAGGACAAGGAGTTCTCCGTCACCGAGATCACCGTGAAGCCCGGCGAAAACGTCGTCTTCATGAACAGCGACTCGGTCACGCACAACGTCTTCTCCAACTCCAAGGTCAACCCCTTCACCATCAAGGTGCAGAAGCCCGGCGAGTCCTCCACCATCGCCTTCAAGGACGAGGGCGTCACCGAGGTCCGCTGCGCCATCCACCCCAAGATGAAGCTCGTCGTGACCGTGAAGAACTGATCCGCGGTCCGCCGCCCACCCAGGCCATCCCATGTGCTCCCTGTCGTTGTCCAAACGGCTGTATCTCCTGCTCGCGCCGCTCGCCCTCACCGGGCTGGTCGTCGGGTGGCTGACCTATTCCGGGCTCGGTAACAACGCCTCGGAGCTGATCGCCGCCCGCAAGGTGAAGGAGCTTTCCGCCCAGGCGCTGGCCCATCTCTTTGTCCAGGACGACGCCACGAAGGCGATGTTGCTGGAACCCGAGGATTTCTCTTCCGCCGAGCGCAAGATCGGCGCCTATGACGCCGCGCAACTCGCGTTCGCCGACATGGAATCGCTCAGCCAGAGCGCCGCGCTCAAACGGCTGATCGAACAGGCGCGGGAGCTGGACCAGGAACAGCTCCGCCCGCTTGACGAAAGCCTGCTGGACGTTCTCCACAGCCAGGGCGTGGACAAGGCCAAGGAGATCTACAAACACAACTACGAACCCGCCCGTGCCCGCTACGAGTCGCTGCTGCGCTCCGTGGCCGAGGCTGCCGAACAAGAAGCCGGTGCCGCGTCCGCACGGGTGGACGCCGCGAACCAGCGTTCGCTCGCCTGGATCGCCGGAGCCTTGATCGCGGGCATCAGCTTTGTCGCCGTGCAGTTGATCTGCATGACGCGGCGGTTGACCCGCGAGCTCGAAGCCGTCGCCTCGAAGCTCGCTTCCAGTGCTTGCGCCACCGCCGGTGACGCCGAGCGCCTTTCCTCCTCCTCGCGCCACCTCGCCGACGGTGCATCGCAGCAGGCCGCATCGCTCGAAGAGAGCAGCGCTTCGCTCGAAGAGATGTCCAGCATGACGCGGCGCAACGCCGAGCATTCGCAGCTCGCCAAGCAGCTTTCCGGGGAAACCCGCGCCGCCGCCGAAGCTGGGGCCTCCGACGTCGAGCAGATGAATGCCGCGATGGACGAGGTCCGCCGCTCCGGCGACGGCATCTCCAAGATCATCCGCACCATCGACGAGATCGCGTTCCAGACGAACATCCTCGCCCTGAACGCCTCGGTCGAAGCCGCCCGCGCCGGCGAGGCGGGACTAGGCTTCGCCGTGGTGGCCGACGAGGTCCGCAGCCTCGCGCATCGCAGCGCGCAGGCCGCGCGCGAGACCGCCGACAAGATCAGCGACTCCGTATCCAAGACGGAACGCGGCGTCGCCCTCAGCGGCCGCGTCGCCTCCAGCCTGGGCGAGATCGTCGGCAAGGCCCGCCGTGTGGACGAACTCGTTGGCGACATCGCCGCCGCTTCGCACGAACAAAGCTCCGGCATCCAGAACACCGCCGAGGCCATCCGGCAGATCGACACCCTGACCCAGCGTGCCACCGCCAGCGCGGAGGAAAACGCCTCCGCCGCCGAAGCCCTCCACCACCAAGTCGCCTCCCTCCAGGAAGCCGCCGCCCAGCTCCGCGCCCTGATCCACGGCGATC